>JAZNVO010000269.1:0-1586 GCA_045592885.1 Alphaproteobacteria bacterium | reverse complement strand
GATTTCAAAAGGGGCAAAAGTGCCCGCATCTTTGGAAAATACGGTTCTTTGTGAAGCTGTCAATCAAGAAAATTTTGACATGGCGCACCTTTTGGTTAAAAGCGGGATAATGAATTTTGAAAACTCAAAATGGGTGAAAATGTCAGCTTTGAGTTTGGCGATTGTTAAGGGGAATTTTGATTTAGTGAAGCTTTTTGTTGAACACGGTGCTCTTTTGGATAGCATGATTGATACCGGATATTTTCCGTTTTTATGGGCAGTTAAAAACGGGCAATTGAAAATAGCCGATTATTTGTTTCAACAGGGCGGGGGTCAATGGCTCTTTTGCGGAAAAAACAAAAGTTCTTTGGATGTAGGGGTTGAAAGCAAAAACAGTGAAATGGTGAAATTTTTGCTTGAAAAGATAAGTTATACACACGAAGAAAAAACAGGCGCTTTTCTTTTGGCCACCTCATTGGGAGATTTGAAAAGCGCTGATGTGTTATTAAAAGCCGGAGCCGACCTTTTCAAAAAAGACAAACAACAAAGACAGGCATTGGAATTGGCCGCTCAAAACGGGGATTTGGAAATGGTGAAATTTTTGTTGGAAAAAGAAGCCGAAATCAAGAAGGGGAAAAACGTTTCAACAAAGGCCGGCAAAGTTTTAAGTTTTGAAAGACAAGAGGCGCTTTATCAAGCAGTCAGAGGCAATTATTTTGAAGTGGCAAAATATTTGATAGATAACAAAGCGGATGTTAATATGGTGGATCGGTCGAACTTTTCCCTTCTTTATCATGCTGCGACAAATGAAAATCACGCATTGATGAAATTATTGCTTGAAAAGGGTGCTGATGTGAATTTGGGGAATTGTCCGTTGTGTGCTTCCTGCGATAAGAAGGATTTTGAAGGCTTTAAGTTGATTGTTGATAAAAAGCCGAAAATAAATCAAGAAGAGTGGGGCCGGATCCTTTTAAGTGCGGTTGCAAGCAAAGAAACGCACCTGATTTCTCTTTTGTTTGAAAGATTCAATGTGGACCCGAACAGTCAGGTTGTCTATTGTCGGAACACCTACCCAGATAGGTATTCATTACTTGAAACGGCAATTGATTACGGTCATCTTGAAACGGCCGATTTGTTGATTGAAAAAGGAGCCTCTTTTTTGGATGAAAAGGGATATGCCAAGGTATTGGCTGTTGCAATTGAAAACAGCGATTTGTCAGCTCTTGACTTTTTGTTCAAAAAAGGCCTTCCGGTTGATGCTTTGGTTTATAAAAACAAAACCGGTTTGCTTTTGGCCTTGTCGGGTCGTTTATCTGACAATCATCAGGTTGAGCTGATTGATGTTGTGAAAAAATTTGTTGAAAACGGGGCAGATGTGAACCGTTATGAAGGGCGATATTCTCCGTTAATATCGGCCAGTCGATATGCAGGATTTGAAATTGTGGACTATTTGCTTGAAAACGGGGCAGATATTAACTTGCAAAATAGTGAAGGAAACACGGTTTTGTTACATCAATTTAAGGCGCTGTCTTCAAGTGGCAGAAAAGAGAGAGTTTCCTTGTTGCTTGAAAGGGGCGCTGATGTGAATATTTGCAATAATGAAGGGA
>JAZNVO010000268.1:0-8351 GCA_045592885.1 Alphaproteobacteria bacterium | reverse complement strand
GAAAAAACAATGGATATTTTTGATGTCCATGAAAAAGAAGAAAAAATGTTTTTTGATGAACCGCATGAGCCCATTTCTCTTTCGTTGTTTAATGAGCCTTTGAAAGAAATGAAGGAGCCGAAATTTACAAAAGATCCATTCGATTATGTTCCGGAAGAATTCAAACCCGTTCAACCTAAAAAAACATCGCTTATTTCTTTGGTTTTGTGGCTTGGTATCGGATTTGGAATTTGTTATGCGGCTTACAGTCAAAAAGATTTTTTGCTTCAGGTTATGAATCAAACAATTGAAAAAGCATTTGGGTCAAATGAAAAAACATTTCAAAAAGAGAAAAAAAGTATTGAACCTGTTGTTCAAAAAATGGAGCCGGCCCGGTTGGATGAAAAAAGCGTTCAACAAGTTGTGTCAGAGACGTTGCCTCAATTAAAAAAAGAGGAAAAAGAATCACCTGTTGTTGATAAAAAAGAAATGCTTTCTTCTTCGGGTGAAATAAATGAAATACCTTTTTTGCCGATAAAAGAAGGGAATGAAAAGATGGTGGATTTTCAAGAAAAGGTGTCTTTAAGCGAGGAAGTAGACAGTATCAAAGAAATGACCTCTTTAAGTGAACAACAGGAGTTACAAGCAAACACGTTACCTGTAATTAATCCGCCTCTTCAATCAAACGAGGGCTCTTCTCAAATGCCGGTAGATGGGGTTCAAGAAGGGATAAATGAAATACAAAATGGACAAATTGCCCCTATCAGTGCTTTAGAAGTTCAAAATGTGTCTTATGAAATTGGGATGAATGAAGTGGGAACAAGACGGCTGTTGATTAAAGGGGTGATTGTAAACACATCTGTTTATCAAGGGCGTTTACCTCTTACAAAAGCGGTTGTTTATGATTACTCAGATCGTGTGGTAGCAAGAAAACGTATTCATTATCTTGAAAAAGTGATTGACGGGAATAGTGAACTTTCGTTTGAAACGCAGGTTGTCCCGGCACCTGCTAATGTATCAAAAATAGAGGTCAATTTCGATGAATAAATTAATTCTTTTTGGTGTCTTTTTTTGTTTTTCAACGGCTTTATCTGCTGCTTGTCCTGAAGGGGATAAACTTTATTCAAAAAGTGCAAAAGCCTCTGTTCCAGCTTATCAACTTTGTGCTGTTCAAGACAATGATGAATTTTCGCAGGTGCGCTTGGCAGACCTTTTTAAAAAAGGGTCAAAAAACGTTGAAAAAAACGAAACAAAAGCGTTGCTTTTTTATCATTTAGCGGCAAATAACGGCAATGCTTATGCTCAAACGGAATTGGCAAAATTGATTTTAATGATGGATGAGGATGAAGAAAAAAGAAAAAAGCTTGCCTCTTATATGAAACAGATTAAATCGGCTTCACAAAATGCGGATGAATTTGAATTTAAAGGAGAGCTTTTACACCCTTATGTTTGGCTTTTGTTGGCATCAGAAGATGCCAGTCAAAAATGGTATTATCCATCGACAAAAAAATATTCTTCAGAAGCTGCCGCATTAATCAAAAATTATCAGTTGCCGGATGAAAAAAAGAGAGAGCTCATTTTTATTGCTTCGCAATGGAAACAACAAAAAATGATGCAAACGGCAAAAGAGGTACTTGCCGAATCGGAATATAAAACGTTTAAAGACACGTTGTTTCCGAAACAGGGAAAAGCAGATTCTTTTTTAAGGAAACAAGCCCTTACGAATTTAAAAGATAAAGTTGAAAATTATTTGAAGTGAATTAAGGAGTTTTAAGTTTGAAAAAAATTTTTATTAAAACGTTTGGCTGTCAAATGAATGCTTATGATTCAGCCAGAATGAGAGATGCTATGCGTGTTCACGGATATGAAGAAACCCTTCATCCGGTTGAAGCAGATATTTTGCTGTTAAATACCTGTCATATCAGAGAAAAAGCATCCGAAAAACTGTTTTCTGAAATCGGTCGCTTGAATGAATTTAAAGAACAAAGAAAATCAATGGGTAAAGAAACATTGATCGTTGTGACCGGTTGTGTTGTTCAGGCGGAAGGGGATGAAATTTTGAAACGATCCCATTTGGTTGATATTGCTTTGGGACCGCAAAATTATCACCGTTTGCCGGAATTGGTCGCCTCTTATAATCGGAAAAAAGGACGCGTTTTGGTTGCGGATTTTCCGGCTGATTCAAAGTTTGATTATTTGCCAAAAACAAAGGCCACTTCTGCTTCAGCCTTTTTGGCAATTCAAGAAGGATGTGATAATTTTTGCACCTATTGTGTGGTGCCATATACCAGAGGATGCGAATATTCAAGACCTGCCTGTGATATTGTTAAAGAGGCCAAAGAATTGGTTGAAACAGGGGCTAAGGAAATTATGTTGCTTGGACAAAATGTGAATTGTTGGCATGGTCAAGGAGCTGAAGATTTGGGAGATTTGATTCGACAAATTGCTTCAATTGATGGTCTTGAACGGATCAGATACACAACCTCCTATCCTTCAAAAATCACTCAAAATCTTGTGAATGCCCATGGCGAATTGGAAAAATTGATGCCGTATATTCATTTGCCGATTCAATCGGGAAGTGATAAGATTTTGAAAGCCATGAACAGACAATATACAGCTAAAGGATATGAAGAAATTGTTGCTTCATTCAGAAAAGTTCGTCCTGATATTGCTGTTTCATCTGATTTCATTGTCGGGTTCCCTGGGGAAACGGATGATGATTTTTATGAAACGATGGATGTTGTCAAACGGGTGCGATATGCGAGTTCTTTTTCATTTAAATACAGTCCTCGCCCAGGTACACCGGCTTCTATTATGAAAAAGCAGGTTCCGGAAGATGTGAAAACAAAACGATTGATGATTCTTCAAAAAGAATTGATGACACAACAACATGAATTTAACACAGGAACGGTTGGCAAAATTTTACCGGTGTTGTTAACGGAAAAAGGCAAAAAAGATGGTCAACTTGTGGGATATACGCCCTATCTTCAAGGAACGCATGTGATGTTGCCGGAAAGCTTTTTAAATAAAATCGTTTATTTGAAAATAACAAAGGCTTCTGCCACTTCTTTAACAGGGGTTGAAGCTTAAAAAAAGGTTTGCGGTTGCAAAAAAAGTTTAACCGTGATATAATGAAGTATGGTAGGGTAAACAATAAAAACGAGGAACCAATGACAATGAACGAACAAGAAGTTTATAATGCTTCTGATTTAACACTTAAAACAAAAAAGCGTCATATCAATCCCAGAAGCGAAAAACAGGGCGAATTCATTGAGGCAATGAACAAATACGAGATGGTTTTTGGTCTTGGACCGGCTGGAACGGGAAAAACGTTTTTGGCAGTTGCAAAGGCCGTTTCGTCTATGTTGGAAGGCAAGGTGGATCGCATTATTTTAACACGTCCGGCTGTTGAGGCGGGGGAAAATCTTGGTTTTTTACCGGGGAATTTGAAAGAAAAAATTGATCCTTATCTAAGGCCGCTTTATGATGCCCTTTATGAAATGTTGCCGGCAGATATGGTGGATAAAAAACTTGAAAACGGTGAAATTGAAGTGGCTCCGCTTGCTTATATGCGTGGACGGACATTGAGCCATAGTGTTGTGATTTTGGATGAAGCACAAAATACGACTCCGATGCAAATGAAGATGTTTTTGACCCGTTTAGGGGAAGGATCTCGAATGATTATCAATGGTGACTTAACGCAAACGGACTTGCCACGTGGTACCGTTTCGGGGCTTTTGGACGCGGTGAAAGTGTTGAAAAAAGTGTCAGGTATTGGCTTTGTTGAATTTTCGGAAAAAGATGTTGTCAGACACGGTCTTGTTTCAAAAATCGTCAAAGCATATGAAAAAGCGAATGAAAGCAAGGAATGATGGCTGATCTTTTTATATCTATACAACAACTTGATAGGCGATATTCAGGGCGCGTTTCAAAACTTCATTCATTTACAAAAAAAATCATTCGGTCGGCGTGGAAATCTCAAACGCCGGCTGAGGTTTCTTTGGTGCTTGCAGATGATGCGTTTGTGCATAAGCTTAATTATGAATATCGGGGCAAAGATAGTGCCACAAACGTTCTTTCTTTTGAAACGGGAAATCCGCCCCCAAAAGGGGTGCTTTGGTTGGCTGGAGATATCATTGTGGCCTATGAAACGGTTTTTAAAGAAGCCAAAGCACAAGAGAAAACTTTTGAAGCGCATTTGGCTCATTTGCTCATTCACGGTACCCTTCATTTGCAAGGGTATGATCATTTAACCGAAAAAGATGCCATAAAAATGGAAACACTTGAGAAAAAATTGATGAAATCACTGGGGTATGAAAACCCGTATAAGGATGTGGAAGAATGACAATATTTTCAAAAATCAAATCATTTTTTGTTCGACCGCCGGAAGAAGAACAAGTTTTGGAAACGATTGAAGAAATCATGGAAGAACGGGTTGAACGTGGGGATAAAGTTTTGGTGGATCCTGATGAAATTTCTTTACTTAAAAATTTGTTCCGATTGCGGGATATCAGAGCCGGTGAAATCAGAATCCCGACCATTGATATTACCGGTATCAGTGTGGACGCCTCCTCGGATGAATTGAAACGCTTAATGGCGGAAGAAAAGTTCACAAGATTACCCGTTTACGATCAAACACTTGACAACATTGTTGGTGTGATTCACGTGAAAGATATTTTGTGTGCCATGATGGAAGATGAAGAAGTTTCCGTCAAAAAATTGATGACGGGAAGCATTTTGTTTGTTCCACCATCAGTCAGAGCGTTGGATTTGCTTCGTGAAATGCAGGCCAAAAAAGCACAAATGGCTATCATTATTGATGAATATGGCGGAACTGATGGATTGATTACTCTTGAAGATTTGCTTGAAGAAATTGTGGGCGAAATTGAGGATGAACATGATGCTTTGGACGAAGCTCCGGTGCTGCATAAAATCGGTAACAGTGTGATTCAGGCTGATGCCCGAATTCTATTAAAAGATCTTGAAAAAATGATTGGTCCTTTTATGACACGAAAAGAAAAAGAAGAATTTGTTGATTCTGTTGGAGGACTTGTGTTTCATTTGGCGGGAAGACTTCCACGGGTGGGTGAAAAAATTGAGCATTCTTCCGGCATTGTGTTTCAGGTTTTGGATGTGGATGCTCGTCATATCAAAAAGGTAAAAATCACAAAGTTTTATAAACGAAAAGGAGAAAAAGAAAAACGATCCTTTTTGAAAAAAGGAAAGAAAAAACGCTGATGAAGATACTTTCCTTTGGCTGTCGGTTAAATACTTTTGAATCAAAAATTATTGAAAAAGAATTGGCTGATCAAGATGATGTTTTTGTGATTAATACCTGTGCTGTGACAAGTGAGGCGGAACGGCAGTGCCGGCAAACAATCAGGCGGGTTGCCCGTGAAAATCCGGAAATGAAAATTATTGTGACGGGGTGTGCTGCCCAATTGAATCCATCTTTTTATGCCGATATGAAAGAAGTTCATAAAATTGTTGGAAATATTGAAAAACTGGAAAAAGACAAGCTCTTGTTTGGTCCGAAAATTCAAGTTTCCGATATTTCAAAAGTCAATCAAACGGTGCCGATTGTATCTGATTTTGAAGAAAGAACGCGTGCTTTTTTGCAAATCCAACAAGGTTGTGATCATGCCTGCACGTTTTGCATTGTTCATAAAGCTCGTGGCAAAAATAAAGGTCTTGAACCGGATTTGGTTATTGATGAGGCCAAAGCTTTTGTTCAAAAAGGGTTCAAAGAATTGGTGTTGACGGGGGTTGATATTGCATCTTATCCTTTTGATTTGAATAAATTGTTGTTGCGGATTCAAAAAGAAGTGAAAGGTCTTGCTCGTTTGCGTCTTGGTTCATTTGATCCGGCTTTGATGACGGATAACTTTATAGATGTTTTTAAAGAAAGCGAAATGATGATGCCTCATCTTCATCTTTCCATGCAAGCGGGGGATGATATGATTTTAAAACGGATGGGGCGTCGGCATTCAACTTCTTTTGTAAGTGAGGCGTGTCACAAATTAATAAATATCAGAAAAGATTTTGTTTTTGGTGCGGATATGATTGCCGGATTTCCGACCGAAACGGATGATATGTTTTTAAATTCACTTCAATTTGTGAAAGAAGTACCGATTTCTTTATTACACGTATTTCCTTATTCGGTGCGCCCCGGTACGCCGGCCGGTAAAATGCCACAAGTGGATATGCCTATCAGAAAGGAACGTGCCGCTCGTTTAAGAGAAATTGGGAATCGTTTGTTAGCTTTAAAGATGAAAGAATATGAAGGAAAACGGTTGAATGTATTGGTTGAAAAACAAGGGCGGGGATATAGTGAAAATTACTTAAAAGTGAAAACAAATTCAACAAAAACGGGAGAAATTGTTTCTGTTTTAATTGAGAAAAGAGAAAATGATGAGTTGGTTGGAAAAATTTAAATTCGGGATGAAAAAAACGGCAAAGCTGTTTTCGTTTTCAAAGATTGATTCCTCTTCTTTAGAAGAGTTGGAAGATTGTCTTTTGATGTCGGATGTCGGTGTTTCGACAACGGATGCAATCTTGTCGGCAATCAAGAAAAAAGGTGCCAAAGACAAAGAAGAAATTAAACAGGTAATGAAAGAAGAAATTGTCACTCGTTTATCTCCGTTTGCCAAAGAGCTTGAAATTGATGAAACAAAAAAACCATTTGTGATTTTGATGATCGGTGTGAATGGTGCGGGAAAAACAACAACTATCGGTAAATTGGGTGCTCTTTATCAACAAAAAGGGTGTCGGGTTTCTTTCGTTGCGGCAGATACGTTCAGAGCCGGAGCGGTTCAGCAGTTGGAAGAATGGGGTAAACGGATTAATTGTCCGGTTTATAAAACGCAAAACGGAAAAGATGCGGCTGCTCTTATTTTTGATTCGATTAAAGAAGCGCAAAAAAACAAAGACGATATTATTTTTATTGACACGGCCGGTCGTTTGCAAAACAGACAAGATTTGATGGAAGAACTTAAAAAAATCACACGAGTGATTCAAAAAACAGATGAAACGGCACCGCATGCCTGCCTTCTTGTTTTGGATGCAACATCGGGTCAAAATGCCTTATTACAAACACAAGCTTTTTCATCAATCGCATCTGTGTCCGGTTTGATTATGACCAAATTAGATGGAACGGCAAAAGGAGGGATTTTACTTGCTTTGGCAGACAAATTCAAATTGCCGATTTATGCTGTCGGTGTTGGTGAAAAAATTTCTGATCTTTCTGCGTTCACAGCAAATGATTATGCCGATTCGTTACTGGGTGATTAAAAAATGACGTTTTTGAAAAAACTTTATTTAAGAGCTTCAAATATCCCCGGATTTCATTTTGGGGAAATGGCTTGTTTAATGTTGCTTTCCTTTTTTATGGGGGCAGCGTTAGCCGGTTATGATGCGGCAAGTGTTCGGCTTTATTTTGAACATGTGCCGTTATTTGTTATGGGATATGATTTTTTGTATGTTTCTTTCTTATTCTTTTTTGTCGGATGGCAAAGAAGCATTTTAACCCGTCAAAAAGGATATGGTGCCATCAAAATTTTGAGTGCTGTTGTGTTTTTAAGCACCTTATTGCTTATCGGCATTGAAACGCTTAACAAAAATCTTTTTGCCCATGCGTTGTTTGTGAATAAATATCTTGTTTTTTCATTTTTCACTATGGCACTTTTTTTGATTGTTTCAAGATTTTTGCCGTTCAGACGAGAAAGTTTGAAGCGACTTTTCATTATGGGGGCTTTGTTTTTGGGTTTTATGACAGGTGGATTTTTTCCGTTGTTATTCCAATGGGGCGCTTATAGTGTTTTATATGTTTCTTTTTTCTTATTACTTGGATGCTATTTTTCTTTATTTATTTTGGCAAAAGTTTTTCCGGTTCAAAGAGAGCTTTTTGTGACCAAAACAGGAGCTGCCAAAAATTTGATAGAAGTCAAATTGGTGCGATCTGTTTTGCTTGTTTGTTTTTTGGTTTTTTCGGTCAAATGCGTTTCAGATTTCTTGTTTTATCAATCAGTGGCCAAAGAATTTGAATTATTGGAAACGTGGAAATATTTGCTTTCATTTTGGGGCTTTTTGGGCTTTTTGGGTGTTCTTTGTGTGGTAATTTTATATCGCACGCGTTATTTTTATATGATTACGGGTGGGATGATTGTGTTTTTGATTGGGGCTTTTTGTGTGGCCCTTGGCAGTTTGATCAGTCTTGTTTATTTGACCATGTTGGGAACAATTTTGGCAACATTATCACTTTTTTTATATTTTGAAGATTTTATTATGGCTTTGTTGCGTCTTTTAAATCAGGGAATTGGTCAAAATATCAATAAAAAAAGATGGATATTGGTGGAGGCAACCGGCTTTATGGC
>JAZNVO010000267.1:0-3781 GCA_045592885.1 Alphaproteobacteria bacterium | reverse complement strand
GCCTTACCACTTGGCGACAGCCCAATTTTTCATTGGTAATCGTATTTATATATCATTTCGAAACAAAATGCAAGTCTTTTTTTCTTCTTTTGTGAAAAAATATTACAAATAAGTATATTTGAATATTTGTATCTAAAAGATATGTTGATTTTGGGCTTGAATTTTTTAACTTTTATATATAAACTTAAAATTGGATGAAGTGATGTGTCATCTGAGGTGTGGAAACCTCTTCAACAGCGTCTAGTGTAAAGACGAAAATTTTGCACGCTTTCCAGTATGACTGGAAGGCGGTAAAATACGCTTTTTAGCCAATATATCGCACTATTTCTGTTGAGTAGTTTCCAACTTCCAGTCGCCCTCATCAGGCGATTTTATTTTTATCAGAAAGGAAGTAAAGGATGAAAAAATATCTCTTATTTGTCTCTATATGGGCAATAAGTGGGGGAGCATTTGCTGGATATTACAACCCTTACCAACAAACACCACCTACGCCTGTTTATCAACAACCAGTTCAACAAGTTTATACGTATCAACCTCAACAAGTTCCTGTTTATCAATCATCTCAACCGGTATATCATACCCGGCAAGTTATACCACATTCCATGTCAAGTGTTGATCAAACAAAAGCATATTTTAGCGCTAAATTAAAACATATAAATATGGAAACAGAAGCGGAATGGATAACAAAAAAATCTATTGATGATAGTGTAATGGGAGGAGCTTTTGCTTTTGGTATTTCGCATAAAACACCATCTGGAACATTGAGAGCTGAGGTGGAGTATAATATAAACGGGGCAACAGAGAAAAAAGAAGATGTTTTGATCCCTGCATTTGATGGGATTTATGAGGCAGAGGAACATATTGAAATTTCAACACAAGCATTAATGTTGAATGGATATTATAACTTTGAAACAGGGTCAAAATTTTCTCCTTATATTGGGGCTGGTATTGGTTTTGCCCGTATAAAAGGAACATTAGATTGGGATGATATTGAAGTTCTCAATATAAAGAAGACAAACTTTGCTTGGCAAGCAGGCCTTGGGGTTTCGTATGATATCACAAATAATTTTGCCATTGATACAGGTTACCGTTATATGGATTATGGCGATTTTGAAAAAGATGGCGTTAAAGCTGATACATCTGCACATGAATTTTATACGGGGGTGAGAGTTTCTTTTTAAAAAAATATATAAAAATAATCCTAAAAAAAAGAGGCGGTCTCCAACCCGTCTCTTTTTTTGTTATTTGAATTAAAAAAACAAAGGGGCTTATTATAAAAACGACTCGCAAAAACCCCCTTTTTTGGCGATAATTTTGACTAAGAAAAATTTTTGTTTTGTTTTTAATCTCTTGTTTAAAAATAATCAAAAATACAAAATATTTTTTGTCAAAAAAAGCTCAAATTTTGAATATGTTATTTGAAATTTTAATTTTTTGCCGGTCTGATAAAATTTTGTCATTTTTGTCAATAATATTTCTTGCTTTTGATACTTTTTTATGACAAATAAATATGAAAAATTAATGACTTAAAAATTAATTTAAAAAAAGTGAAAAAAAGGTATTGACATTTTAATTAACTGTGGGGTTAATTAATACAAAATGTAGTTATGCGGATACTATATCTAGTTGATGGCCAAACTACATATAGTATCATTTCAAGGGAGTATAAAACATGTTAGAAGTTGTTCAAAAAGATGAGCGTGAAGGATTAGATTTAGGTCCGTTAACTGAAGTTATCAAAAGAGATGGGGAAAAACATGCTTTTGATGCGGCCAAAATTGCTTTAGCTATCGGAAAAGCGGGGGACGCCACAAATGAATTTGGTATGGATGAAGCATGGCTTTTGACACGTCAGGTTATCAAAGTTTTGAAACATAAATTTGCCTATGGCGTGATTCCGGCAATTGAACAAATCCAAGACGTTGTTGAACAGGTTTTGATTTCTTCTAACTATTATAAAACAGCAAGATCATACATCATTTATCGTGAACAACGCGAAAAGATGCGTCGTGACAAAAAAGCTGTTATAGATGCCATTTCATCAATTAATGAATATTTGGATCGTTCGGATTGGCGTGTGAATGCTAATGCTAACCAAGGATATTCTTTGGGCGGTTTGATTTTGAATGTTTCCGGTAAAGTTGTTGCCAATTATTGGCTCAACCATATTTATACACCGGAAATTGGGGAAGCTCATAGAAATGGTGATTATCATATTCACGACTTGGATATGTTGGCTGGATATTGTGCCGGTTGGTCTTTGCGTGTATTATTAGAAGAAGGCTTCAACGGGGTTGCAAACAAAACCGAATCGAAACCGCCCCGCCATTTGGTGTCTGCTTTCTCGCAAATGATTAACTTTTTAGGAACACTTCAAAACGAATGGGCCGGGGCTCAAGCTTTTTCATCAGCTGATACATATTTGGCTCCGTTTATCCGCATTGAAAAATTAACTTATGATGAAGTTAAACAAGCAATGCAATCATTCATCTTTAATTTGAATGTGCCTTCACGTTGGGGGACTCAAACACCATTCACAAACTTGACTTTTGACTGGTCATGTCCGGCAGATTTAAAAGACCGCCATCCGATTATCGGTGGGGAAGTTCAAGACTTTACTTATGGTGAATTGCAAGAAGAAATGGATATGATTAACCGCGCTTTCTTAGAAGTGATGGCTGCAGGGGATGCAAAAGGGCGTCCGTTCACTTTCCCGATTCCGACATATAATATCACAAACGAATTCCCATGGGAATCGCCGAATACGGAATATCTTTTTGAAATGACAGCAAAATATGGATTGCCGTATTTCTCAAACTATGTCAATTCCGATATGAAACCAAGTGATGTTCGTTCAATGTGTTGTCGTTTGCGTCTTGATTTGACAGAGCTTAAAAAACGTGGCGGTGGTTTGTTTGGTTCTGCCGAACAAACAGGTTCAATCGGTGTTGTGACAATCAACTGTGCTCGTTTGGGATACTTGCATAAAGGAAAAGAAGAAAACCTTTTTGCCCGTTTAGATGAACTTTTAGAATTGGCAAAAACATCTCTTGAAATCAAACGTAAAGTCATTGCTATGCATATGGATAGAGGGTTATATCCATATACAAGAAGATATTTGGGCACATTCAGAAGCCATTTCTCAACAATCGGTGTGAATGGTATCAATGAAATGATCAGAAACTTCACGGGTGACAGAGAAAACATCACAACGGAATGGGGTAGAGAATTTGCTCAAAAATTCTTAACACATATTCGCGAAAAGATGCTTGATTATCAAGCTGAAACAGGAAATATGTATAACTTGGAAGCAACACCGGCAGAAGGAACGACATATCGTTTTGCACGAGAAGATCAAAAACGATTCCCGGATATTATTCAAGCCGGAACAAAAGAAGCTCCGTATTATACAAACAGCTCTCAATTGCCGGTTGGATTCACGGATGATCCGTTTACAGCACTTGATTATCAAGATGATTTACAAACACAATACACCGGCGGCACCGTTTTGCACCTTTATATGAGTGAAAGAATCTCCTCTTCTTCAGCTTGTAAAGCTTTGGTCCGCCGTGTGTTAGAAAATTATCGTTTGCCGTATGTATCAATTACACCGGTTTATTCTATTTGTCCAAAACACGGGTATATTAGCGGAGAACACAAATATTGTCCGCTTTGTGACAAGGAATTGATTGACCGTAAACGCAAAGAATTGGAAGAAAACGAAGCAAAATAAGGAGATTAAAAAATGACTGATGCCGAAATCTTGGCTGAATGCCAAAAT
>JAZNVO010000266.1:0-2407 GCA_045592885.1 Alphaproteobacteria bacterium | reverse complement strand
ATTTTATAGGTATAATAATCTTCATCAGAGTAAGAAACGCCTTCAAACCCCATCACAATATTAACTTGTTCATGTGGTTTTAAAACACGTTTTTCCCCCCCTTTGTAAAGAGCTTTTTTGGCGTTTGGCCTTTTGTTTTTGTTAAAAGAAGAAAATTTTTCTTCACAGAGATCAACAAATTCTTTGTGTTTAACAGCTCCGGAAGCACTGATAATAATTCTGGGAGTTGTGTATTCGGTATGCATATAATTTAAAAGCTGTTCACTGGAAATGCTTTTAACTGTATCAACCGTCCCCAAAATAGCGCGTCCTAACGGTTGATCGGGATAAGCAACTTCATTGAAATAATCAAAAACCAAATCATCCGGTGTGTCATTTTGCATATTAATTTCTTGAATAATGACCCCTTTTTCTTTTTTGAGTTCTTCTTTATCCATAACGGAATTTTGCAAAATGTCCGCAATAATATCAAGGCCCTTTGTTTGATGTTCTTTTAAAACTCGAACATAGTAGGCGGTCATATTTTTGCCGGTATAGGCATTGATAAATCCGCCAACATCTTCAATTTCTTTTGAAATTTGAAAGGCAGAACGAGAGGTTGTCCCTTTAAAAGCCATATGTTCCAACATATGGGAGATACCGTTGATTTCTTCTGTTTCAAAACGAGCGCCAACACTAACCCAAACGCCCAATGAAACGCTTTCTGCATTTTTATCTGAATCAGTAATAACTCTGATTTTGTTTTTTAACGTTGTTGTTTGTAACATCTTTTATCCATTAATTAAAAATAAAAAAATCTTTCAACTTTTCCCCAAACCTTATTAAGTAAAGAAGGCTCGTTCGCATCGGCTGTCTTGTCTTGTTTTTTTATGTTATGAGGGGACGTCGTTTTTGTTAATTGAGGTGCTTGTTTTTGAATTTGTCCGATTTCTGCTTGAGTTAAAGCGACTTCATGCGGAAAAATGAATTCTGGCATAGTTGTCGGAAAATTTGTTTCGATTAATGCTTTTGAAGGTTTTGGCATATCCGGAACAAGTAAGGTATTTTCTTTTTGTTTTTGAATCAATTTTTCTTCCTCAATAAAAGGGGCATTTTCATTTTCTTGAACATATCGTTTCACATCTTCTTCATAAGCAACGGGTTTGCCTTCTTGAAAAATTTGTTTTTTGACAGTGATCGTTTTTCGCGCTCCTTGAGTTGGGGGTAAAATGACTTTATCTTGTGTGATTAATCCGGTTGTTGTTGGAACATTTTGAATGGTTCCTGAAGGAGTTGCTGGGGTGTCTTGAATGATTAATGAACCATCGGCTCCAGTTGTGACTTGAGGTGTTTCAACATTCAAAATTGGTGTTGGTTTCAACCAAACGGGAGCCAAATATCCGTTGCCAGCTTGTTGCTTAAGCTGTTGTTGATATTGATTAAAAACCTCTGGCATTGGAAATTCCAAACTTGAAAGATTTTGTGCCGGTTGAGAAAATCTGAATAATAAATATCCCGTTTTTTGTCCCATAAGTTTGTTATCTGCTGAAATGCTATAATAAGCTCCGATAGACCCGTTGTCAAAATTGACATAATCAACATTGTAAACAAGACTGAGTGATGTTTTTATCGATTGTCCGAATCTGCAAGAAAATTCCGGAGCAATAATTTGAATTTGATTATTTTCTAAAACACCTAGTCTTGAAGGTGCTGTTTGACAATTTGGAAAAATATTTCCCGCTTTTACTTTATAATCAACAATCAGATCCGAGCCGGTTGTTTTTTCAATATCTTTTGCATCGGTTATTTTGGCCGAAAGAATTTCCATTTGCGTTTGAAACAGATTGGATTGAAGAGGTAAAGAAAATCCTTTTGATAAACACATTTTTGATTGTGCATTCGCTTCGCAAAGCAAAATTTGTTGATTAACATTGTTTTTGATCAAACTTTGAACGGATTCAAACAGTTTTTCTCTTGTTAAAGCAGCGTTTGCCGGATAGCATTTTTTGTTTTGGCAGATAACAGGGTTTAAAGCAATATTTTGTGCTTCACAAACCGTTGAAAAAAACATAATAGCGGATAAAAACATAAACGGGTGAATATTCATGGTAAATCCTTTCCTTGAAATGGTTTATTTCATTCTAACTAAAAGGAAAATAAATTGCAAATAAAAAGTGGGGTGTTTTTTAAAGTTGACATTAAAGGATATTTTGTGTAGCTTCATAAAAAAAGAAAGAGGGGTTATTGTGCGTATCATTTTGTTTTTCTTAATGATTTTTTGTTTTTGTTTTTCGGTAAAAGCGACGGAAAATATGGCGCTTGAGAAAAAAAATAAACTTGATGAATTATTAAATGAATCTGATGAAACGATTTTTAACAATCTTGAAAAGCGAAATGCTTTTTTAAATAAACTTTTTAACCAAGAAGA
>JAZNVO010000265.1:0-1650 GCA_045592885.1 Alphaproteobacteria bacterium | reverse complement strand
CCCTGCCCTTTGGTGGGGGATTTTTTTATCACATAAATAACATTTTTAACAAATACTTATTTTATATTTTTAAATAATTACATTAAGAAATAAAAATTAAAAATATAAAACTTTTTTCTTCCTCTTGATAAAAAAAATTTAATCTGATAAAATGAGCCCATCAACAAAAATATGGGAGATAAAAATGAGCGATATTTCAATAGCTTTAAGAAAATTTATCAAAGAAGACAGCCCTGATTTTCCACTGATTATTGAAGAGAAAAAAATACCGAATACGGCATTTTTGCATAATTCCATTCAAATGGGAGCCCGAGATTTTTTCTTTGGTGCTCAAAGCAATCGTGTTGATTTTGATCTCATTTCTTCCGTTTATTTAATGGATTATCATTTCAAAAATCAAAACGAAATTTTTGGGAATAAAGTTCCTTTTGCTTCCAATTTTGACATCCCCCCTCTTTTGGGAAATGATGGTTTTTTATTTTCAAAAGAAGGAGACACTCTTTTTCGCCTTTCTTTAGATGAACAAAATCCGGGATTTCAGGAAATTAATCTTAAAAACGGCAAAATTCAGCTCATGACTTTAAAAAAGGCAAAAAGCATACTTTTCGATTGGATAAAAGAAGACGAAAAAACAGCAGATGAAGTTTTTAAAAAATTAGAAAAAATTTATCGAAAAACACCAAAACTGATATTAACAAGACCAAATAATAAAAAAATATTTCCTCATTTTTCAGATGTATACAGATACTTTGCTCTAAAGGACTGTTTTAACTTGGGATCAAAACAATTGAATTTGGTCAGCAACAACTTTCCCATTCCGCCGGTTCTAACAAAAGGGAAAAAGTTGATTGTAAAGAAAAATGATATTTTTTATAAAATTGATTTTGGCAAAAAAATCTCTTTTGAACGTGTTTCGGATTTAGGACATTTTTTAATGACTCAAAATGATTTAACATTTGTGTTAAACGAAATTAAAAAGCATAATCTTTTCAATGAGAAAACAAATGCCGTTTGCTCTGCCTTAAATGTTGTTTATCGACAAAATGTGGCTCCTGAATTTTTGAAAACAAAAAAAGATCAAATTCCGGTCGAAACCCCGGCAAGAGAAAATGATAATAATTTATACCTGTTAAGAACAGGATTTGGAAAAACAGCCTAAGAAAAAAAAGGATTTAAAATGATTGAAATTTCAATGGCAATTGTCACACTTAATGACAAAATTTTAATAGCTCAACGCAAAAAAGGGAAATTTCCGGAATTATTATGGGAATTCCCCGGTGGAAAGCTTGAACAAGGAGAAACACTTCAAGAATGCGTAACCAGAGAATTCAAAGAAGAAATGGAAAAAGAAATCACAGTTCATGATCTCTTTATGAGCCATGTTCACACATATCCTGAAAAAGGCGATTTTCATTTACATGCATTTTGGGCCAGTTGTGACACCGATTACCTCCCTGCTCTTTATGAACATAATGATGCAAAATGGATCACATTATCCGAACTTGATGATTATGAATTCTGTCCGGCAGACGAGCCCTTCATCATTGCCTTAAAAAAATTAAATAACCTACCGAAATATAAGTAAAAATTTAAAACATCCATAAAAAAAACGATATTATTTTTTTGTTTTTCACCGTTTGTTAGTCAACA
>JAZNVO010000264.1:0-4276 GCA_045592885.1 Alphaproteobacteria bacterium | reverse complement strand
CTCATAACGATTTTGTTATTATATAAAAACAAAACAAAAAATACAATCCTTTTTTATCTCTTCTTTATTTTTTAATTAAAAGATGCTACAGTGAAGAAAATTCATTCGGAGGATAAAAATGCCATTTTCAATTCAAATATGTTTTATCATTCTTTTATTTTTATTAAATATCGGTGGATATATATTCACTTTTTTCGACTCTTTTGCTTTAAAAAACAAAGAGGCATATGATATCATTTCAATTTTCAATGATTTTGTTTTCATCGGGTGCTTTTTATCTGCTCTTTCTACCTTAAAAAAAACAAAAATACAGCCGACAATCATCTTTCTTTTAATACCGCTTTCTTACACCCTTGTTTTAATTTTAACTTTCAGATAAAAAAGAAGAAATAACAAAAAAAGGAACACCAATGGCTTTTTATACCGTCTATAAAGATTATATTGAACTCAAAGTCCGCATTCATCCGGGGGCAAAAAAAACGGCCTTTAACGGCTTATGGAACAATGAACAAGTCAAAATCAACATTCAAACACCCCCCGTTGACGGCAAAGCAAATGAAACCTTGATTGGATTTTTATCAAAGTTTTTTCACATACGAAAAAGTGCCGTTTTCCTTCTTATCGGCGAAACCTCTAAAGAAAAAAAACTGGCACTTTATGATATTGATGAAAAAGCGTTTCTTGAAAAAATTTCTCCTTATTTATAATCTCTAACAAAGCGCTAACAAAATACCGGCTGCAATTGCCGAACCCAATGCTCCTGCGACATTAGCACCCATCGCGTGCATCAAAAGATGATTTTCAGGATCGGCTTCTACTCCCAACTTTTCGCTCACTCTGGCAGCCATCGGAATGGCGGAGATACCGGCAGATCCAATCAACGGATTAATCTTATTTTTCAAGAACAAATTCATAAATTTTGCCATTAAAACCCCACTTCCCGTTCCAATAACAAACGCAATAATCCCCAAAAATAAAATCACCAATGTGGTGGAAATCAAGAATAAATCAGCCGATAACTTTGACCCGACCGAAAGCCCCAATAAAATTGTCACAATATTGATTAACTCATTAGCAGCCGTTTTTGAAAGTCTCTCTGCAACACCGGATTCTTTTAATAAATTACCAAACATCAACATCCCAATAAGTGGTAATGCCATCGGCACAAAAAGCCCCGTTAAAATGATCACCAAAATCGGAAAAATAATTCTTTCTTTTTTGGAAACAGGACGTAACTGACCCATTTGAATCAATCGTTCTTTTTTTGTTGTCAATGCCCGCATAACAGGTGGTTGAATCACAGGAAACAATGCCATATAAGAATATGCAGCAACAGCAATTGCACCCAAAAGCTCCGGTGCTAATTTTGAAGCCAAAAAGATAGAAGTCGGACCATCTGCCCCGCCGATAATTGCAATTGAAGCGGCCTGCTTTAAGGTCAAAGTGATTTGAGGAAACAATCCTGTCAAACAAACAGCGCCCCAAAAAGTCCCAAAAATGGCAAATTGGGCAGCTCCCCCTAAAAAGGCTGTTTTCGGGTTTGCCAGCATCGGGGAAAAATCTATCATTGCTCCAACACCCATAAAAATAAGCAACGGGAAAATACCGTTTTCAATTCCCATATGATAAAGAACGTATAAAAGTCCCCCTGGCTCCGTTAATCCGGCTCCCGGAATATTTGAAAGAAGACCGCCAATGGCAATCGGCAACAATAAAAGGGGTTCAAATTTTTTATAAATTCCCAAATAAAGCAAAAAACAACAAATTCCGATCATCAAGAGTCTTGAAACACTCAACGGGAGCAACATACCAGCCGGTGTCGGTTCACTAAATAACTGATAAAGGGCCGTTTGTTTCAAAATATTCATCCAACTGTCATTATAAAAAGCAAATTCTATACATCCGAAAAGCGAAAATATAATGAGAGCACTCCAAAAAAACAATGGATATTTTTTCATTTATTTTACCTCAAATAATTTTTGTCCGGTTTCAACCTGTCCGCCCACATTAACAAACATTTGACTAATCTTTCCGTCAACGGAAGCTTGGACAAATGTTTCCATTTTCATCACTTCAACACATAAAACATTTTCACCTTTTTTGACGTTTTTTCCAACCGGTGCCAAAATTGAAGTTACCGTCCCCGGCATTTTTGCCGTCACGATTTCTTGTTGGGAAGCACTTGATTTTGTTTTTTCCTGTTTTAAACTGGAATCTTCACTAATCGCTGAAAAATCAGAAATCTGATATTCTTTACCATTCACAAAAGCCTTTCCGTCTTTTAATTCAACGGCAAAATTTTCCCCGTTAATAACAACCTGATAAGCATTTGAAGAAGAAACGGATTCTTTTTTCTCTTCTTTATACCTGACACCGATTTTTGCGTTTCCTTGTAAAAAGGTAATCCCTTTTGCCCCACAGGCAGCTGCAATAAACACATTTTCATCCGTTATCGGCAAGTGATGATCTTCAAGCATTTTTTCATAATGCTTTCTTGATTTATTCGGATTTTTATCATTGATGGATAAAACACTTTCTTTTGTCGGAGCCAAACCCAATTGTTCCGAAGCAATTTGAACAACCTTTTTATCTGGAGTAACCGGCGTTTTGCCAAAATATCCCAAGACCATTTTGCCATATCCTTCAGCAATTTTTTGCCACGGTCCAAACAAAACATTGTTAAAGGCTTGTTGAAAATAAAATTGTGAAACAGGTGTCACAGAAGTTCCGAACCCACCTTTTAAAACAACTTCTTCCATTGCCTTAATAATTTCGGCATAACGATCCATCAAACCGTTATCCCGCAACATTTGAGTATTAGCCGTTAAAGCCCCTCCCGGCATCGGAGACCAAGGAATCATCGGTTCTGTATGCAAGGCTTCGGGTGGGATGAAATAATCATTCAAAGCTTCTTTAAAATGATCTTCAACCTTCATAATCGCATCAATATCACAATCCAACTCATAATCCGATCCGCGAAGTGCATGCCAAAGTGTTGCAACATCCGGTTGACAAGTTCCGCCTGAAACAGGAGCCATAGACAAATCCACCCTGTCGGCGCCCCCTTCAATTGCTGCCATATAACAAGCCAAACCCGTTCCGGCTGTTTCATGAGAGTGATATTGAATCAACATATCATCCCCCAAAATTTTGCGAGCCCGTTTAATCGTTTCAAAAACTGTTTTAGGCGTTGCCGTGCCGGAAGCATCTTTAAAACAAACGGAATCAAACGGCATTTTGCTTTTGATAAAAGCTTTTAATCTTTCTTCATAAAACTCTGGTGTATGAGCCCCTTTAATATGGGGAGGCAAGCTCATCATAGCCACACATAACTGATGTTTCAAACCAGCTTTATGAATGGCTTTTGCACTGTAAATCAAATTTTCCGGATCATTTAATGCATCAAAGTTCCGAATGGTTGTCATGCCGTGTTTTTTAAACATTTTTGCATGCAAATCAATCATTTCAGAACTTTGTGAATCAAGGGCAACAACATTTACCCCACGTGCCAATGTTTGCAGGTTAACCGATTTACCACAAATTTTTCGAAAAGAATCCATCACATCAAAAGCATTTTCATTATTATAAAAGAATGCCGCCTGAAATGATGCTCCCCCACCAGCTTCAATATTTTTTACACCGGCTTCAACAGTTTCTTTCACAATCGGGAGGTAATCTTTTGACAAAACACGGGCACCAAAAACGGATTGAAATCCATCTCGAAATGCTGTGGACAACCAATCAACTTTTTTTGTTTTTCTTGTTTTTGAAACCATTTAATTCCCCTTTTTCTCATGAAGCGCCAAAACGATTGCCAACGCTTCTTTATCAAAATTCCGTTTTGAAAACTCTTCTAAAACAACACGCAATAAATTCATAAAACACACAAGCAGAAACAAAAAGAAAAACACACTGCCCATGCCCATAACGGTAATCAAAATACTTTCTTCTATCATAAAAACCCCCTTTGTTTTGTTTAGAATAACATTTAAAAAAAACGAATGCAAGGTTTAAAAAAAAACATTAAAAAAAATGTAAAATACATCCCACTAAAAAAGTTGCATTTTTTTTAAAAAAAATGTATTTTGTTATAGGTTATGTATAGAATGAAAAAAATATTTTTAAAGTTATTTATTTTAGGGGGCTTATTAACAGGAAGCTCACTGATTCCTTCTTCAAGGGAACAAAAAACAGAGGTTCCCTCTTTTCCTGTTACAACTTTAAATCAACCCAAAAAAAGTGAACAACCCCTTGCAAAAACCGTTAAAGAAAAAGA
>JAZNVO010000263.1:0-4252 GCA_045592885.1 Alphaproteobacteria bacterium | reverse complement strand
CTTCTTTTGCTTTTAATGACAGCTCTGTTATCATTATTGGTGTTTTTGGCTCTTCAATTTTATTCTTCTCTTTTGGTTGCTCTTCTTTCTTTAAGAGCTTGGCGGGGTGGCCCGTTATTGTTGTTAAAAGGACGGGTGCTTGATTATATTCAAAAAAATATTGTGTCTGAAGATAAAAACGAAGCGATTTATTTTTTGCGTGTCTTAGAAGTTTCAAACCGCTGGATTTATGCCGTTTGGCTTTTGAAATCACTTAAAAACAAAAATGAAAAAGTTCGCCTTTATGTTCTTGAAAAAATGTCGGGTCTTTATAATTTGACACGATATGAAAAAACAATTGAACTTTTGTTTTTGAGAGATCCTTCTTTGAAAGTGAGGTGTCGGGCACTCAGTCTTTTGATTCAAATTTCTTATGAAACAAAAGGATTGAATGGGCTGAATGTATATCTTTCTTATCTGGATAACAAAAAATTAAAAGTGGGTGCTATGTGCGGTTTTTTAAAAACGGGTGGGGCCCCGGCGCTTTTGGTTTCGGATGGATTGCAAACATTGGTTAATTCCAAAAAAATCAAAGACAATTTGCTTGCCATATCCATTATGGATTGGGCTCCTTCTGTCGGATTGATGCGTTTGTTGACCCGGTTGATGAAAAGTACAACGCCGATTGTTGCTTCAAAAGCTTTATTGGTGGCTGCTAAAATTAATCATCCGGAATGTTTGCCCATGATATTGAATGCGTTGGATGACACAGCATTGAGAGAAAATGCTTTGGTTGCTCTTAAAAGTTATGGAGTGAAAGCTCTACCAATGATTGAACGCACCATTAATAATCCCGAAACGCCGGCTGTCCGTCTTAAAACACTTATCTTATATTTGAGTATGCTTCCAAGCGGGGAGGGAAAACAAGTGTTGCTTCGCTCCCTTCAAATCGGTAACCAAAATTTAAGAAAAACAATTATTCAAGGGATGATTGACAGTGGTATTTTTTGGACTCATCCGGATAAATACGAATTGCTTTTTAACGGGATTCAAAAAGATGTGAATCGGATTTTGTGGTTGAATGAATTGATGATGAAATATAAACAGGTGAATTTTGCTCAAACAAGTGAAGTATTTTCTTTTTTAATTCGTGCCATTCAAGAAGATTTGAATACAACCAGAGAAACAATTTTATATCAGCTGATGTTATTGAAAGATAATGCGTTATATTTGAAAGCTGTTCGCTTATTGTTATCAAAACGGACGGATGTGATGGATTTGGCGATGAGTTCTTTGCAAGATATGTTGCCTAAAAAATTGTTTCGCTTGGTCAAAATTGCTCTTGTTGATACGAATAAAGATGAAAAAGAAATCATCAATCAGGATATCACGATTGAAAGTGCAACAAATGATGTGTTGCAATTGTTGAATGAACCAAAATTTTTGCTTCCCGATTGGATTAAAGCAACGGCGCTATATTGCCTTCGTATGCTTGATTGTGATATCGCTCTTTCATTTGTTGAGAAATATTTGCAATCAAAAAGTCCGGTGGTGTTAGAGGCGGCGATTTGGGCTTTTTGCAAATTGGAAAAAGATGCCGACAGGCGCACACAAATTTTAACAAGATTGCCGACCAGCCAATTGGTTTTGCAATCGTTTGATACGATTTTAAAAAGCTAGGAGAAAAAATGTCTATCACATTTGAAAAAGTTTTGATATTGAAAAACATCCCCTTATTTGAAAGCGCTTCCGAAATGGCTTTATCGGATTTGATTGCCTCTGCGGAAGAAAAAACATATAAAGTTGGAGATGTTATTGTCGATAATGAAAAAGAAAATTCATCATTGTATATTGTTTTGCTCGGAAAAGCGGGCGTTCAAAAAGAAGGAGAAACTATTGAAGAATTTTTGCCTCGTCAAATTTTTGGCGAAACGACGGTTTTAAGCCCGGCTGTTTTGCCTCACCCCATAAAAGCCCTTGAAAAAACAATTGTTTTAAAAATTAATGGGCATCGTTTATATCAGGTTATCTCACTTCATCCTTCAATTGCAAAAGGTTTTATTGGAGAGCTATCTAAACGGTTGAGATAACAAGGCTAAATTAATTTAAAAAACCATAAAATAACGTTTGATTTTTCAAAAAAAAGTTATTATAAAAAAATTATTGCAGTTAAAAAAGGAGAGAAATATGGTTAAAAAAACAAAAGTAACAGAAGAACAAGCTTGCAATGCTGGGTGTTGTAGTTGTGGAAAAAAACTCAAAACAGCAACTGTTTTGTTAGCAGGCGTTGCCGTTATTGGGGCAACAATTTGGGCTATGGCTGAAAATAAGTGGATACGATTGCCATGGATTTCAACATTGACAAAGAGTAATGAAACAACGGTTGCAACAATTTCGGGCGAACCGGTTTATTTGAGTGATGTGAAAGCATTGGTTGCTCAAATACCCCAATTATCCGAATTACCGTTTGAAGCAATTTATCCGCAATTGGTCAAAGACGTTGTCTCTGAAAAAGTGTTGAAAAAAGCCGTTGAAGGATCAACTGTTGAATCAAATCCGATTGTTCAACAACGAATCAATGCCATTTTGTTTGAAGCATATTTGGTTGATAAATTCAACAAAACGGTTTCAGATGATGCTTTGAAACAAGTTTATTTGGAAGAAATTAAAAACTTTCCTCGTCAAGAAGAAGTCAGAGCTCGTCATATTTTGGTTAAAACCGAACAAGAAGCTCGTGACATTTTGGTTCAATTGAAAGCTGGTGCCGATTTCAAAATTTTAGCAAACAAAAAATCATTGGATGCTGGAAGCAATAACGGTGGTGATTTGGGATATTTCAGAAAAGAACAAATGATCCCCGCATTTACAGAGCCTGTCTTTGAACTCAAAAAAGATCAGTTGTCAGAACCGATTAAAACTTCTTTCGGTTGGCATATTGTTTTGGTGGAAGATCGTCGTTTGGCACCACCACCTTCTTTTGAAGAAATAAAAGATTTCTTGCGCAAACAAATGTTTGCACAAAAAGTGCCGGAATTAATCGAAGAAGAATTGAAGCGTTTTGATGCTCAAATTATTGTTCCGGAACTTGCTCAACCTTCAATAAGTGAAGTAGAATCGGCTGATATGGCATTGGAAAGTGAAGAAGTAGCTGATCCGGTTGTTGAAGAAATGTCTGCCACGCAAGAACCTACAACAACAGAACCGACTTCTGAAGCTCCGGCTGAAACACCTGTTGAAGCGCCGGTTGAAACTTCGGCACAGGAGAATAAATAATTTTTTCTCATTGGGAAAGGCCCCGAAAGGGGTCTTTTTTTATAACCAGAAAACCATACGTTAGACTCGGACTTCAATGAAACTTAAAGTGGTGGACTTGTTAAAGTTCTCCAATTGAAAATACTGGGCAAAATCCTGCTAAAATAGTCGAATATATCATAAATCAGTTAAAAGAAAATCAATTAAGTGAACAATTGACTCTTGACTTAAAAGATCCGTTTATGGGTAAGTAGTAGCTAATGGTGTCTGGCAAATATTGGGTGCCCCGTTTAAGGAGTTATCAGTGGTAAAGGCTTATAGCTGTTTATGAAGAACCCCGCATTTTACACGGGGTTCTTTTTTATTACATTCTTTGAGAACTGTCACGTCCGCCGGCGTCATAACGCCCGAAGTTTTTGACTAATTGTTCCATAACGGAAAGCTCTTTTCCGGTTACTTTTGTATAAGCTTCATCATAGGCAACATCATTGCCGTCCTTTAATGTTAAATGTTCAACTGACGAGACTTTTTTGTTTGGTGAAAAAGAGATGATATAAATATCCCGTTCAATTTCTTGCGGATGAAAGAATGCTCTGTTTTCTTTCTTTGTTTTGAAATAAATATAAAAAGTTTCTCGACCGATTTTATTTTCAAAAATAGGATTGCCGAGTAGGTCAAGAACTCGTTGTTGGTCATATCCTTTTGTGATCATGTCAAGACGTTTTTGAGAGGGTAAATCCCCACTTTGATACGTTTCCATGCCACAGGCAGATAAAAGAATAGCACTTGAAAGTAAAGATAAATAAATAAGTTTCTTGAACATTTTCACCTTCTTTGATATAATAAGTTTAATTTAATATAAGCAAAAGAAAGGTGTTTCGTCAATGGAAAAATCCTCAAAATCGAAAAAAGACATTGCATTTGTTTTGGATACAAGAACGGTAAATAAACAAAAAAAACATTATGAATTAGAAGCAAATGAATCGCAAAAGCAGGCATTAAAAAAGTTTTTTGAGTTGCC
>JAZNVO010000262.1:0-11713 GCA_045592885.1 Alphaproteobacteria bacterium | reverse complement strand
TTTTTCTTTTTAAAGACTTTCATTCCTTTTGACTTAATATACCTGTCCGGTTAAAGGATCTTCACATGATAACTTTTTTTGTTCTTTATAAGCCCATATTGATCAAAATTGGCCATTTTTTATCCTATTTTCCTTGATTTTTGGGCTTTTTAGACCATTTTTCAACAAAAATGACAGCGATTTTCAGACAAATTGTTCACGGCTATTGAATTAAAATACGAATAATTTTTTGAAAATTGATGCGGGGATTCCTTTTATCAAAAATTAAACCGGTTGCTTTATAGACACAAAAAAAATCCCAAAGAAACTTTGGGATTTTTTTATACTCTTTTATGTTTTAAATTAAATATTGCTTTTAATCCAAGAAACAAGTTCAGATTTAAGCATTGCCCCGGTTTTCTTTGCAACAGGTTGACCATTTTTGAAAATAATTAATGTCGGTAAACTTTGGATGTCTAATGTTTCCGGTGTTGCAGGAGCTTCATCAACATCCATTTTGTAAACATTGATTTCCGGCATTTCTTCTGCAATTTCTGTTACAATCGGCAACATTTGACGGCAAGGGCCACACCATGTTGCAAAAAAGTCAACCAATACCGGTTTTTCAGATTCCAAAACTTTTGGGCCAAATTCCATATCATTAATAATTTGCATATATATCTCCTTTCTTTTTTTTAACTCTTACTCCCCTTCCCTGATTCGCTCTGAACCTTTGGATGAAGGGATTTTGTTTCTGATAATCATTTGTTTTTGCAATGCTGTATGGTTGCTATCTTCATATAACTCAACAATTCCAATATTTTCATAGGATTTTGGTTCAATTTTGTCAATGGCATTTTTGATAATTTTCTTTAAATTATCCCCTTTAATCCTTGAAATCTCGGTTAACTCTTCCGGTGTATCAAGAAGGCCGGAAAATCTGTTAAAAGCCAAGGCAGAGGCATTGTAATCCGTTTGAGTTGACGTATATTTTTCAATAATTGCCACCATTGTGTCAACCGCTGTTTTCCCTTCATTGTTTTTTTCATTAAAATCAAGTCCTTGAGCTTTTAAAGAAGCAATAACTTTTTTGTTCAACGGTCTTGAGGCAATAAGATAAAACCCGGCATGTTCTCCTTTTTCATTTTTTCTTGAAAAAGAATAACCAGCTTTGCCCATTTCTGTGATTAAACGAGGAGATAAACGACCAAAATAAGCCAAATAATCTCCTAATCTATACTCTGATGCCAATGTCGGATTGAGGTCACAGTTCCGTTTTTGAAGCAAATCTACAACCGAAAAATCAAAATTGGAGCGACCGATTAATCCTCTTAAAATCGGGACAACAATTTCTTTTGAAATAGGAGTATTTGAACGAGACAAAACCTCTTTAATCTCTTTAATGGAATGCTTATCAATCGCTTTTTTTAACAATTTTTCTTCTTTTGTCATAGTTAATTCTTCCTCCATAAAAACTATATTATTTTATATAACAACTCTTCAGACGGATTGTCAACATTAATTATCCATTGTATCTAAAGGCCAACGGGGACGAGCTTTAAAGTCAAAAGAATCTTGTTTCCCTTTTAAAAATCTCTCCATTCCTGCCCAAGCAATCATGACGCCATTATCCGTACATAAGCCAATGGGAGGGGCAGAAAAAATAAGGTTGTTTTTATCTGCTAATTTTTGAATCATTTCTCGAACCGCTAAATTGGCTGCTACACCACCGGCTACAACCATATCTTTCCCATTCGGGTATTCTTTCTTGAAAATTTCAATAGCATGAGCCAACCGATCTTCCATTTGCTTGACAACAGCGGTTTGGAAAGCAGCTGAAATATCTTTTTTATCTTGATCCGTTATTTGCAACAATTTTTCAATGGCAACACGAACAGCCGTTTTAAGGCCAGAAAATGAAAAATCACACCCTTCACGTCCCTTCATTGGAACCGGAAATTTGAATTTTTTCGGATCTCCCTCTTTGGCCTGTTTTTCAACATTCGGACCACCTGGGTAACCGATTTGAAGCATTTTTGCAACTTTATCAAAGGCTTCACCGGCTGAATCATCAATTGTTCCGCCAAGTTTTTTATATTTACCAACGTCTTCAACAATCAAAACCTGACAATGTCCACCGGATGTTAACAATAAAAGATACGGAAATTGAACCGGATGAGATAATCTGGCCGTTAATGAATGACCTTCCAAATGATTAACGGCAATAAACGGCAAATTATGTGATAAAGCAATTGTTTTTGCCGTCATAACACCAACTAAAACGCCACCGATTAATCCCGGACCTGCTGCCACGGCAACAGCGGATAAATCTTCAAATTTCTTATTTGCTTTTTGCATTAATTCTTTGATTAACAAATCACATTTTTCAAGATGGGCTCGCGCGGCAATTTCCGGCACAACACCACCAAATCGGCGATGTTCGTCATATTGGGACCATACAATTGAAGCCAACACCTCTTTTTTGTCATTCACCAGCGCACAGGCTGTTTCATCGCAACTGCTTTCAATGCCTAAAATTATTTTTTCATCTGACATTTCTTAAGTTCCTTTTGTTTTTTTAAATAAATTCTGATAGCTCCGCCACCATTTTCTGTTTCATATTTTGATATTTTTTCTTTGAATTTTTCCGTTTCAAACCACAAAGAAATCTCTTTTTTTATTTTTCCTTCTCCTTTTAAGCCTTTTCCCGTAATCACAACAATTGATTTAGAAGATAACGCAAAATGAAGATTCAAGAAACTCAAGACTGTATCATAAGCCTCTTGAATAGTGAACCCGTGAAGATCCAAGAAGTATGAAACTGTCTTTTCTGTTCTGGGTTTGATTTTAAGCCGTTCTTTTAAAACAGGTTTAACCGTTTGTTCCCCTTTTTTCCTTTTAAGCGGAGCAATGCCGGTTATAAATTGGGCCCAATATTTGAAATCTTCTGGTGTCATCAAACAATCAATCTTTCGGCAACAATAAATAATATGAGCCCACACTTTTCATTCGACCGGCTTTTTCAAAAGCTTCCTCTCCGTGTCCCCAAAAATAATCAGCTCTGATACCGCCTTTAATGGCACTACCAATATCTTGCGCAATAACAAGTTTTTGAATACGATGGCCATCCGGATCTTGTGTATTCAACCACATCGGCGTATTTAACGGAATAAAGTTTTTGTCAACGGCAACCGATCGTTTAGGAGTCAAAACCACACCGGCCGCCCCAAAAGGCGATTCCCCTTTGGTTTCTTTAAAAAAGATATATCTCGGATTTTGAGCAAGCAATTCTTTGGCTTGTTCAGGATTGGCCTGTAGCCACTTTTTCATTGCCGGCATAGAATAAGAAGAAAGATAATCAATATCATTATCCTTTAAAATCTGACTGAGTTTTCTAAAAGGTCTGGCATTATTTCCGGCATATCCTAATTTTATTTCTCCTTCCGGCGTAATCAACCGTCCCGATCCTTGAATATGCAAAATAAATAATTCAACCGGATCATCGGCCCAAGCAATAATGGGTGCCTCAATCCCCTCTTCTTCAATTTCTTCCCGTTCGGGATATTTTTTCCCGTTTTTATATCCTTTTGGTAATCCATAGATAGGGATTTGTGTCGAGCTGACGCGATGCCGTGTTCCGGTTAACTCTGCTTCATAATAACCGGTAATGGTTCCTGTTCGATTCCCATAAGAAATAACTTGATAAGGTCTTAATGTCTTTTCAAAATAGGCCTTAACATCATCTGATGAAGCATATCTGTAAGAAGGCAGTTTTTTACAAAACGATGAAAACATCTTGATCGGATTTTTGCAAGACGCAATCATGCCGGGCATAACTTGTTTAAAATCATCGTCTTGCCATCCTTTTAAATCTGAAAATTCAACCTGTTTTAATTTAAAGGATCTTCCTTGAGAAAGAGAATGGGTTGAAGTGCATCCACTGACAATTAAAGAAATACCGAACAAAAGAATACTTGTAAGAGAAATATTTTTTTTAGCCATAAATTGCTCCGCTTTTTGTTGCCGAAACGACCCATTTTGTTTTATTTTTTCTTTTAAATGTCCATGTATCGGTGACAGTGGCAACACTCATTTCATCCCCTTCAATAACCTTTCCATCAGCATCTTTTAACAAATTAATTTGTTCTGTTACAAACTGAACGGTCACTTCTTCTTTGCTGATTGATTTATTAATGATTTTAACCGAATCAAAGCAAATTAAAGAAAAATCAACCACTTGTTTTTTTTCTTTTCTTTCCAACACTTCTTTTTCAAAAACAGAATAAATTTCCGGATGTAAGAATTTTTTAAGATCTGCAATATCTCCTTTTGCAAAAGAATTCACAACCATTTGAAAAGCAAGTTTGGCATTTGCCAAAAAAGTTTCTTCACTGAACTCTTTTAAAGACTTTTTTGTTTGATCGATTAAATCCATCTCAATAACTTCCCCGGTTTGTTCCGATATAAACCTGATTTTCCCCGGTAATGTCGTTCTTTTACCTTTTTTTGAAGCAGGCGTATCAGAATACTTAAACAGCATCACACATAAAACAATCACAAGACCAAACAAAACAATATTTTCAAATGACATATATTTTTCCTTTACATCTTAAAAAAATGCGCATATAAACATTACTGTAGTATAACTTAAAACCATATTTTATTTCAAGAGGAATTTTTAAAATGACAAAAAATGAGACGCAAAATATACCCAGCATTCAAGTAAATGCTCAATATATCAAAGATTTATCATTCGAAGCTCCGTCTATGCCTCAAATTTTAACGGAAATCACGGCAGCTCCCGAAATCAATGTTAATGTTGATATTCAAGTCAATAAAACAAATCAAGAAGGTGTTTTTACGGTAGAATTAAATGCAAAAGCAGCTGCTCAAACAGTTGACACAAAGAAACCTGTCTTCATTTGTGATGTCACATACGGTGCTTTAGTAACGTTAAATGTTCCTCAAGAACATATCGAACCGGTCTTGTTGGTTGAAATTCCCCACTTGTTGTTCCCGTATGTTCGCTCTATTGTTTCAAACACAACAAGAGAAGCGGGTCTTCCGCCACTTCAAATTAATCCAATTGATTTTGCCGGTCTTTATCAAGCAAAAATTCAATCCATTCAAGCTCAAAGAGCCGAAGAAGAAAAAAAAGCCGATAAATAAGATTATTTTTTTTAGAAAAAAGACAAAAAAGATTGCTTTTTTGTCTTTTTTTCATTTATGATGAATAAATATTTATAAAGGACAAAAGATGCAACGGTTTATTTCCAAAAATGAAGAAGATACAATTAAAATAGCAAAAGAAATTGCTTTAACGGCCAAAGAAGGAACCGTTATTGCTCTTTACGGCACATTAGGAGCCGGAAAAAGCGTTTTTTGCAGGGCTTTTATTCAATCTTTGTGTCCTTTTATAGAAGATGTTCCCAGCGCAACGTTCACACTTTTGCAAACATATGAGGCACGGTCTTTTGATATTTATCATTTTGATATGTATCGTTTAAAAAATCCTGAAGAAGCTTTTGAACTTGGAATTGAAGAGGCATTTTTTGCCGGCGTTTGCCTTATTGAATGGCCGGAAAAAATAGCCCCCCTCTTACCGAAAAAGACAAAAAAAATAACAATTGAAATTCAAGAAGATCAATCCAGATTAATTACTGTGGAGGAGTAAAAAAATGACTGTATCAGAAACAACCCCATTAGATGTTTTTTTGAAAAACAGCGGTTGGCATATGGCTAAAAAAAGCCTTTTAGCCCATGATGCCTCTTTCAGGTGGTATGACAGATTGGAAAAAGAATCCGGAGAAACAATGGTTTTGATGAATGCTCCGGTCGGCAAAGAAAATCCTGCACAATTTGTTTTTGTTGATGAACTTCTTGAAAATATCGGCTTGAAAGTTCCACATATTTTTCACCGTGACCTTGAAAACGGATTTTTGCTTTTGGAAGATTTTGGAGATGATACTTTCACAAAGCTCATTTATAAAGGACATGATGAAAAAGATCTTTATAAACAAGCTCTTTACTCATTAATTCATTTGCAAAAAAATTTTTCTTCCAATAAGGGATTAAGAGAATATGATTGGGATTTGATGTTTTTTGAAGTCTCCCTCCTCCCTCTTTGGTATATTAAATATGTTGTTAAAAAAGATCTTTCGGAACAGGATATGAAAGAATTTGAAGAAATTTGGCAGGAAATTTATCAGAAGATCAACCAAGTTCCTAACACTCTTGTTCTTTTAGATTATCATGTGGATAATTTGATGATCACAAAAAAAGGAGAATGCGGTCTTTTAGATTTTCAAGATGCGAGGTTCGGTCCCGTAACTTATGATTTGGCCTCTTTATTAGAAGATGCAAGACGGGAAGTTTCCTCTGACATTCAAGAAGAAATGCTTGACTTATATTTTAAAGAACTGCCGGAATTTGATACACCGGAATTTAAAGAATCTTATCCTTTAATGGCTGTTCAACGACACACAAAAGTTATCGGCATTTTTGTTCGATTGTTTGTCAGAGATGGGAAAAACCGTTATTTAAAACACATTCCGTTTGTTTGGACCTTGCTTGAAAAACATTTGAATAATCCGCTTCTTATAAAATATAAAAAATGGCTTGACACACATATTCCACAAGAAATTCGCGTTAAAATACCGTTTCAAGAAGGATAAACACATGAAAAAAATTCAAACGGCTATGATTTTGGCAGCAGGTCGCGGCACCAGAATGCGTCATTTAACGGATGAAAAACCAAAACCGTTAATTTATGTTTGCAAAAATACGTTGATTGGGCATATTCTTGAAAAAATAAAAAAACACAACCTCAAAAATGTTGTCATTAACACTTGTTACAAAGGCGAAATGATTGAAGCGGAAGTTAAAAAAGTCAGCGAGTTATCCTTTTCTTTTTCAAATGAAAAAATTGCCCTTGAAACAGGCGGCGGCGTGAAAAACGCCCTGCCCCTTTTAATGAGTAAAGGGGCCGAAAATGGTTTTTTTGTTTTAAATGCCGATCCGTTATGGGATGAGGACTCCATATCAGTGCTGTCGCAATTAGAACAGGCTTGGAATCCGGATAAAATGGATATTTTACTTGCCCTCATATCGACTAAAAAAGCTTTTGGAGATGTGCCTGACGGAAATTATTTCATTGAAAATAATAAGCCCAGAAGAAAAAAAGAAGGTGAAAAAAACATTCCTTATCTTTTTATGGGTATTCAGATTTTGCATCCTAGAATTTTTTCAAATAACTTGCCCGAAATTTTTTCGCTTCGTGATTTATATGATCAAGCTGAAAAAAACGATCGATTGGCTCATATTGTTTTTGACGGGCGCTGGTTTCATGTCGGTACTCCCGAAGCCGTTACAGAAACAGAAAATCTTTTTTTTAAAGGATCTGAATGATTTACACCTTGAATTTAACTGATAATTTTGCAAAAGAATTGGTTGACTTTGTTCTTTCACAAGCAACAGACCCGTTTGAAATTGCCAAAATGGAAATTATTTTGCCGACAAAAAGAGCTGTTAAAACGGTTAAAGATACCTTTGTCAAACAATCAGAAAAAACACCGTTATTATTACCAAAATTAACGCCTCTTTATGATATTGAAACACTTGAAGAGGATATTTTGCCGGCAATTTCACCCATTGAAAGATTGATTTTACTCACCAGATTGTGTCAAAAAAAACCAAATGTTGACACTTTTGAGCATGCCTTAACCATTGCCATCAGCTTAAGTTCTTTATTAGATGAATTTTATCAATATGAAGCCACCATTGATGATTTAGACAGTTTGGTTCCGAATATGGATTTGGCAAAACATTGGCACGAAACCGTTGATTTTTTGGACATCATTCAAACCGTTTGGCCGGCTTTGTTAAAAGAAAAGGGTCGCATTGATTTACAAGATCGAAAAATAAGATTGATTAACGCTTATATTAAAAAAATCAAAAAAAATCCGCCAAAAAATCAGATTATCATGGCCGGCTTTGATGGAGCTATTCCGGCCGTTTCCCGTTTGATGCAAGAACTCACTCAACACGAAAATACCGTCATTTTATTACAAGGACTGAATACGGATTTAACAACGGATGATTTAAATGCCATAGATGATAACCATTATCATTATTCATTTAAAAAGCTGTTATCCGCTTTAAAACTTTATCCCCAACAGATTGAAAATCTTTCAAAAGAACTTTCATTAAGAGAAGAATTCATTATTGAAGCTCTTCGACCGGCCGAGCAGGTTTGTGAGTGGCGAACGCTGAATTTAGATGAATCTGTTTTAAATAATGTAACAAGAATCGATTGCGAAAATATTAATGAAGAAGCATTAACCATTGCTTTGATTTTAAGAAAAACGCTTGAAACACCTTTAAAAACAGCAGCCTTGGTCACAAATGACAGAATGCTTGCAAGACGTGTTATTTTAGAGATGAAACGATGGGGCATTGAACTGGATGATTCGGCCGGAACTCCGTTACACCATACACCTGTCGGTGTTTATCTTTCTTTAATTGCTTCTTTCGGAAAAGAGCCCTCTTCCAGCAATTTTCTTTCACTATTGAAGCATCCGTTAAGCGCTGATCAAAAAATGCCGACTGATTTTAGAAAAGAAGTCAAAATCGCCGAAAAAGAAGCCCGAAAAAAAAGTAAATCTCTTCAAATGACTTTAAACACAGATTTTGAGACATTTCTTTCTTATTTCAAAAATAACAAACCGACACCTTTTGATGAAATATTAACAGAACATCTGAAAATCGCCGAAGATTTGGCAACAAGCTCCGATAAAACCGGAGAAGAGCGGTTATGGGGAAATGAAGCCGGACAAGAGGCCTATAAACTTTTTGTTGAGCTAAAAGAATATGGGGAAAAATTTGGAGCGATTCATCCGATGGATTATCCCGGCATTATAGAATTATTTTTATCAGGTGTCAGTGTTCGGGCCAAATATGGTATGCATCAACGCTTGGACATTTTAGGCCCGATTGAAGCCCGTTTAACTCATCCGGATGTTTGTATTATTGCCGGCTTGAATGAAGGGTCTTTTCCGATGTTATCCGATATGGGACCTTGGCTTTCAAGAGGAATGCGAAAATCTTTAAAATTACCGGCAATTGAAAATAAGATTGCTTCTCAAAGCATGGATTTTGCTCATTGTTTTTTAAGTCCGGAAGTTTATTTGACAAGATCTGTTAAATCAGACGGATCACAAACCATCCCGTCCCGTTTTATTTCACGCATGGAAGCGGTTTTAAATGCCAGCGATATCAAATGGGATATCAAATCTCCTGATTATGCCCGGTTGATGGATAAAACGGATAAAATCGAACAATCGGAACGCCCTGCTCCAACACCGCCCGTTTCTTCAAGGCCGACTGAATTATCCGTTACAAATATTGAACTTTTAATGAAAAATCCATATGCCATTTATGCTAAGTATATTTTAAAATTATTGCCTTTGAAAGATATTGAAGAATTACAGGAAAATATTGTCTACGGCTCTGCTTTGCATAAAGTTTTGGAAGAATTTTTAAAAAAAGATCCTTTAAATATTTCACCGGAAAAGTTTAAAGAAAGAGCTATTGAACTTTTAAAAGAAAACGGCTTTAGCGAAGCTGACTTAGCTTTTTATGATGAAAAGATTGAAAAAGTTTCTGAATTCATTGCAAACGAACAAACCTTCAGGCAAGACATAACAAATAAAGTTATTCCGGAACAAGTCGGTGAAATAACCTTTAAACTACAAGACGGATCCGATTTTAAACTGACGGCAAAAGCCGATCGTATTGATGATTTAAAAGGAAACCTTTATGAAATTATTGATTACAAAACAGGAACACCGCCCACCGGAACGGATATTGAATCGGGTTTGACCCCTCAAATGACGTTAGAAGGCGTTATTTTACGGGAAAAAGGATTTAAAGAATTAACAAAAACAAAGGATATTACCCTTTCTTATTGGCATTTAACAGGAAAGAAAAAAGGCGGTGAAATTATTTCAATTCCCTCCAAAAAATCAAAGAAAGGGGTATCAAATTTGATTGAGGAAGCTTATACTGGACTTAAAGAAATTTTAAATAAATTTCGAAATGAAGAAACGCCTTATATCGCATCTCCCAGACCTGATAAAGTCACGTTTAATGATTATGCGCTTTTAAGTCGGGAAAAAGAGTGGTTAAATGAAGAAGATGAGGAGGCCTAGATGGATTTTTTGAAAGATATTACAAAAAAACAACAAATAGCAGCGTATCCTCTTAATTCTGTTTGGGTATCGGCCTCGGCCGGATCAGGGAAAACAAAAGTTTTGACTGATCGGGTTTTAAATTTGTTACTACAAGGGTCTGCCCCTGAAAGATTGCTTTGTTTAACATTCACAAAAGCAGCTGCAGCCGAAATGGCCAACCGAATCACGCAAACGCTTAAAAAATGGGCCATTGCGGATGATGAAACATTGAAAAAGCTTCTTTTCGATTTAAAAGGATTGCCTCCGACAGATGAAATGCTTGAAATTGCAAGGGCTTTATTTGTAAAAGTATTGGAAACACCTGGGGGGCTTAAAATTATGACCCTTCACAGTTTCTGTCAATCCATTTTAAAAAGATTTCCAATCGAAGCATCAATTCCACCACAGTTTGAAGTGATTGAAGAAGCAAAGTCACACGCATTGATGCATCAAGCGGTTTCAGAAACTTTTATTAACCCGAAATTCAAGAAAAAAGCAATTATACTCAGTGATTATTTCCATGAAAAAGCAATCAAAAACATTTTCAATATGATTTTGCAAAAACAATCCTTTTTGGATGAACGGTTAACCCTTTTTTATGAAAAAATAAATCTTGAAAATGAATTAAAAAAATATTTTAAAATTGAAAAATATCAATCAAAAAAAGAGATTATTAATACCTATTTTGAAATTGAAGAATACTTTGTTTTGAAAGAAAAGTATCTGACCAAAGATGAAAAATCGATTTTAAAAAAACATCAGGAAGATGAAAAAGCTCAACAGGTGTATGACATACATCAAAATTTAAAAGCATTTGAACTTGTTGAAGTAACTTGTGCTCTGACAACCATTATTTCTCATATTATAAAAAGGTATAAAAAATTAAAAAAAGAAGAGTCTTTACTTGATTATTCCGATTTGATTTCTTTAACAAAAGATTTGCTTAAAAAATCCGGTATGTCACAATGGGTGCTTTATAAATTAGACGGCGGAATCGATCATATTTTGATTGATGAAGCCCAAGATACAAACCCTGAACAATGGGAAATTGTCAGATTAATTGCCGAAGAATTTTTTTCCGGCCTCGGATCAAGAGAAGGATTGGTTCGCACCATTTTTGCTGTTGGGGATAAAAAACAATCAATTTACAGCTTTCAAGGCGCCGACCCCGGTGAATTTGAACGAATGCATAAATATTTTGAACAAAAGGTTAAAATCTCTGAAAAACACTTTGAAACCGTTCCGTTAAATGTGTCATTCCGCTCAACCAAAGCTGTGTTAGATTTGGTAAATTATATGTTAGCCAATCCCTTGTTAACACAAGGATTGTTAAACAAAGATGAAGAAGCTTGGCACACCCCGTTCCGATCCCAAGACGCCGGGCTGGTAGAAATTTGGCCCCTTGAAGAAGGTCAGGAAAAAGAGGATTTGGAAAGTTGGAGTTTTCCGGAACCTGTTAAAACACCGGCAAGTGCCACAAAATTGGCTCAAAGGATTGCAAACAA
>JAZNVO010000261.1:0-3499 GCA_045592885.1 Alphaproteobacteria bacterium | reverse complement strand
GGAATTCCCAACTTTTCATAAGTTTTCAAAATTTCAGGATCAACTTCATCCAATGATTTTGGCGCTTCTTTATGTGGCGCAGAATAATAATATAAATCCTGATAATCAATCGGATCATACTTCAATTTTCCCCAATGCGGTTCTTTCAGTGAAACAAAATGACGGTATGCTTTCAAACGAAATTCGAGAAGCCAATCCGGTTCATTTTTCTTTTTTGATATAAACCGAATAATTTCTTCACTTAAACCTTTGGGGGCCAATTCAGACAAAACATTTGTTTCAAAACCATATTGATATTCTTTTGAAACCAATTCGTCTATCTCTTTATTTTTTTTCGGCATATACAATTCCTTTTCATTAGTTGCTAAAAGATGCCTTATTTTTTCAAAATTGTCAAGTAAAAGCATTTTTTACTTGTTTTTCTCAAAAAATAAGTCTAAAATGAATTTAAATTTCAAGTTTTCAAGGAGAAAAAATGTCAGGAAATATCGTTTACAGCCCTTTATTTCACGGATTATTTTTTATGACAACGATTTTGTTTATTTCTTTTTCAGTCATTCTGATTTTACGCATTTCAAAACTGATGAAAAAAAATCAGGAGTTGCGTGAAATTATCAGCAATAAAGAAAAAGAAATTGCCCTGGCCAAAACAAATACGTCTTTTGATTTAACCAATCTCATTAATGAAAGAACAAAAAGTATTTTAATTTCCGTTAACAATCAATATCAAGTCACATATGCCAACGAATATGCTTTAGAATTATTTAAATTCACAAAAGAAGAATTAATCGGACAAAATATTTTTGGCACAATATATAATGAAACCGATTTTGACCCGGAATTTGAAGAAAACATTATCACCCGCATTTTTCAAAATCCCAATCTTTACATGGAACATGAAAGCGAAAACAAGAAAAAAGATGGAGAAAAAATTTGGATTTCATGGACAAATCGTGTCATTTATAACGATAAGGGTGAACCATTGGAAATAAAATCAGTCGGCTTTGACATTTCAAAAAGAAAAAAACTTGAAAATGACTTATATTCCATCACTTTTCAAGACACCGGATCCTCTGCCCTTAATAGACAAACTTTTATGGGGTTAGCCGTTAAAGAATTGAAAAGATCAAATTTATATAACAGACAACTCAGCATTTTAGTTTTAAAATTGAATTGTTTTGAGATACCTAAAGAAACAAAAACGGAAGAATTTACGGACTTTGTTTTAAGACAAGTTATTGATTTAAGCAAAAAAATTGTCAGAGATTGTGACCTTATCGGTCGAATCAGTGATGTTGAGTTTGCCATTTTGTTACCGGAAACCTCTTTTGAAAAAGCTCAATTTTTTGCCGAACAACTTAAATTGAAAATTGAAGAAAAAAATTTAAAAGACAATCTGTCTTTTTTTGTGACAGCTAATTTCGGATTGGCAACTAAAGAAAATAAAAACGAAAGTATTGACACTCTGCTTCAACGAGCAATTGATTCTTTGATACTTTTTGAAAAAAATCATGTTATTACTAAAAAACAAATTAAAAAGAAAGGAGCAAAAAAATGAAAGAAATTGTCCTTTTTAACGAGAAAATTAAAATGGGTGTATTACCGGAACTCGGTGGTGCTATTTCTTTTTTCAAATATCACCAAAAGGATAAATTCATTGACGTTATGAGACCTTATGAAAAATCAAACAAAGGGGATGATGTCAATAATGCTTCATTATTTGTGATGGTTCCCTTTTGCTCACGTATCAGAGGTGGATCTTTTGTTTATTGGGGTATAACCAGAAAAATGCAAAAAAATCAACTCGGAATTCCAGATCCTATTCACGGAGATGGTTGGAAATCTGTTTGGGAAGTGATTTCAAAATCCGATACAAAAATTGAGATGAAACTTATTCATAACAAAGAAGATGGCGGATTTCCGTTTTCCTATGAATCCATTGTTTCATATGAATTAAAAGGAGATCAATTAAAAATCAATATTACCGTCAAAAACTTGAATACGCTTCCGATGCCATGCGGAATGGGAATTCATCCGTTTTTCATCAAAACAAAAGAAACGGAACTTGATTTTACTTCTACTGTTGTTTGGAGCAATGAAACAGATCCCATCTTTGATAAGCCTTATGCAACACCGGATACCTGGCAATTTGAAGGCGGTCGACCAATCAAAAATGCCGTTTTTGACACCTGTTTTGGCGGATTTAACGGCCAAGCATCCATTCATTATCCGGATTTGGGAATTTCCGTTGCAATGGAAACGGATGAAATTTTCGGACACAGTATTTTATATTCTCCACGCGGGAAAAATTTCTTTTGTCTCGAACCGGTTTCAAATGCCACAAATGCCTTTAATTTAGCAGCAAACGGTAGCATCGGAACCGGCATGAAAAGTATTGGGCCGAACCAAAAAACATCCGGAAAAATCACCTTAACGGTAAGAGGCTGATATGCACAGACAATTAACAAAAATTATTGCCACAATCGGACCTGCTACAACTTCAAAAGAAAAGATAAATGAACTGGCAAATGCCGGTGTAACAGCTTTTCGAATGAATTTCAGTCATGGGAATTATCAAACGCATAAAAACACATACACCACTATTCGTAAAGTGGCTAAAGAAAATAAGACTCATTATAGTATTTTGGCAGATATGCAAGGTCCGAAATTACGTGTCGGAGATTTTGAGAACGGCAAAGTTCTTTTAAAAGAAGGTCAAACATTTATTTTGGATATGAACAAAGATTTAGGCGATGAAACAAGAGTCAGTCTTTTTCATCCCGAAATTTATGATGTTCTAAAAAAAGGAATGGTCTTGCTTCTAAATGATGGACTTATTCGTTTAAAAGTTACCGCTTTTGGATCTGATTACATCAAAACAACCGTTTTAGTGGGCGGAGAATTATCAAACCATAAAGGTGTTAATGTCCCAGATGTTGCCCTTCCTATTTCAGCATTGACGGAAAAAGACAAAAAAGATCTTGATTTTGCTTTAAAATTAGGGGTCGATTGGATTTGCCTTTCATTTGTTCAAAAACCGGAAGATGTTATACAAGCCAGAACCCTTATCAAAGACAAGGCAAAAATCATTGTCAAAATCGAAAAACCAACCGCTCTTAAATATCTTGATGAAATCATTGAGTTAACGGATGCGATAATGGTTGCTCGCGGAGATTTGGGCGTTGAGTGTCCCTTAGAAACGGTCCCCGCCCTTCAAAGAAACATTATTTTGGCTTGTCGTGAAAAAGGAAAACCCGTTATTGTCGCCACACAAATGCTTGAGAGTATGATCCAATCACCAACACCGACAAGAGCAGAAGTTTCCGATGTTTCCACTGCTGTTTATGAAGGTGCTGACTGTGTAATGCTTTCAGCAGAAACCGCCGTCGGTGCTCATCCGATTGCGGCCGTTCAAATGATGCATAAAATCATTATGAGTACACAAGATGATGAAGCTTATCAAGCATACTTGGATGCCTCTTCTCAACTGCCGAATGAT
>JAZNVO010000260.1:0-2738 GCA_045592885.1 Alphaproteobacteria bacterium | reverse complement strand
CTTAGAAAAGTAGCAATATTCATACCCTAAACTCTCAGCGAGTGTAGGTAAGGAAATGCTTTTTTTATAATTGTTTTGCACATACTGTACGATTGCTCCCATAATGGATGCCTTTTTTTCATTGTTTTCTTTAATATAACAAATTTTTAAAACAAAATTGGTTGAAAAGGTTAAAAACCAGACAATGGGAGCAAATATCTTGGCAATGCCATAAATGGGATAAGCCATAAAAAGAGCAATTTTTTCGGTATATTGCATTCCAATTCGTTTGGGGACGAGTTCCCCTAAAATAAGGGTGACATAAGATAAAATAATTGTGATAAATAAAACAGCGAAAACATCCAGTTTTTGAGCTGAAACAGTGATTCCGGCTTCTGTTAAAAATAAAACAATCCGATCGGAAAAGTTATCGGCTGCAAAAGCAGATCCCAAAAAACCGGCCAAAGTAATACCGACTTGAATGGTTGCCAAAAAACCGGCCGGTTCTTTCGTTAAAGACAACAATTTTTTTGCTCTTTTATTTCCATCCTCGGCCATTTTTTTGAGCTTTCCGTCGTTCATTGAAATAACGGCAATTTCTGTGCAGGCAAAAACAGCATTTAAAAAAATCAAGAACAGCTGAAATAATAATAAAATACTTAATGAATATTCTTGCATGAAAAAACTCCTTTTAAATTCAAGTATATGAAATTTAAAATAAATATGCAAGAAGATGGTAACAAAAGTTTTTTATCGTGTAAATTGAAAAGAATGTATTCGATTTGAAAAAACAGGGATTTGGCTGATTTTGGTCGTGCTGTCTTCTCTTAAACGGATTAATAAAAAATCACTAAATTGACTATTGTTAGATTGTTCAGAATATTCTTTTTCATATTTTTTTCTTAAAATATCCAGTGCCGGAGCCATTGTCGGTTGTTCAATTAAAACAATATATTTAACAGCTTCCAAAATTCTGGGCGCATTTTCTTTGCTCATTTTTGGAGCAAAAGGAATAAGGGCGCGAATATACGACCCTTCTATTTTTTTTGCATCTTCCCTTGCTTGTGCTTCAAATAAAACTTCAGCCTGTTTTTTTTCTTTCATATGTTGGTATCCTTCATATCCGCCCCATGAAAGAAGCCCAATTGCCAAAAAAAACGTCAAACACCCCAAGTTATCCGAGTGATCAGAAACAAACTCTTTCATTTTTTCGCCGGTAGAAAGGTTTCTCTTTTCGTCTTCATAAGCCCAAGTGTCAAAAGAAGACTCGTCCTCTATAGAATCATCACTTTTTTCAATGACGATCTTTTGTGTGGTTTTATGATTCCTCCCCATTTTATTCTCCCTTTTTTAATACATATGAATCCAATATTCTTCTTTAGCTTGTTTTTTGGCCGGATGTTGTTTTGTTTGAATTTTTTTAGGTTGCACGGATTGATAAATTGGCATTTCTTTTTTCGCATGGCGTTCGCTAAAGTCATAAGCATACCATCCGATAAAACACATCATTGCAATTCCGCCCAATAATGCACCGTTTTCAACAACGCTTGAAAATTCCTCTTTATGTGTATCTAAATGTTTTTTCATTCCTTAACTCGTTCAATTCTTTCTTTGTTAATCGTAGCTTCATTTTGTTTAATCTTTTCGGGGGCGATCTTTGTTTGAAGACATCCGTATGTCATTATGCCAAAGGCGGTTAAAATAGCGCCGATGTATCCCCAGACTTTGATATCTTTTAATACTCTTTTTTCATTTTTTTCAAGAATGACTTCTTTTTGTTTTTGAGAAAATTCAACAAAATTACTTAAAGAAGAGAGGGGGGAATTCGCCTTGCCTCTATCCGGTCCTAACAAATACTCAGGACCGTTGTTTAAATTGTGATTATTTTGTGTCATTGCACCCTTTTAAATTTCTTATCCTTATTCTCTGGTATGGTTTTCTTGCATTGCTACAACGGCTTTTTTGATAAAGCCAGACACTTTGTTCGTGCCCAAAACACTGTATGAACACATGCTCATCGAACCTAATATGGCGGCAATGTAGCATAAAACAATAGGGTCACGCAAGGCTTTATTTGATTTTAAAGATGTTTTTTTTGAATTTTTTTCTTCTTCTTTTAAAAATTCTTTATCTCCTCGTAAGATAGCTCGTTGATAAGGTGTTAATAAATCAGGAAAAAATTGCTTTTCACCGTTATTTTTTAATGATGAACCCGATTGTGTGATTTCTTCTTGATAAATTGACATATTTTCTTTTTTTGAGTGTCTTTTCATAAAAGTCTCCTATTCTTTTTCAAGTGATTTTAATTGAACGATTTTGTTTAAGTTTGATTTATATTTATTATTGATATATTCAACATTATGTTTTGCCCAATAACTGGTTGCCGAACAAATGAGTAATCCTGCGATAATGCTTGAGGGATATGTTGTTTTTTCAGTGATGGTGCCGACTGTTAATGCTAAAAGACCTCCAAATGCAATCAAAAACCCCAGCATATTTTGAGCCTCAATTTTTCTCGCCTCATTTTTGAGTTTAAAGCCCTCTTTCACTCTTAATTCATTTTCTTTATATTCTTTTGTTGCTTTTTCATTATTTTTTATTGAGTACAAAAATTGGCGTTCAATATCTGCTTTTGATTTTTGATATGAAACACTGTTTAACAAGCATAAAGAAGCAAGAATACAAAAAGCCTGGATGTTTTCTTTGGCCGAGCTATCTGAAATGCTTACTAAAAAAGCAATACTGGGCATGCTTAAGAA
>JAZNVO010000259.1:0-10706 GCA_045592885.1 Alphaproteobacteria bacterium | reverse complement strand
TAAAACCTCCTATTATCCTTGAATACAGCAATAGTACCATAAAAGCATAAATTTGTCAATAATTTTTATTAAAGTGAATTTATTTAAAATATTTAATAAATTATCTTGCTTCTTTTTTTGTTTGCTGATATAGTGCTGATAAAATTTATTAGTTTAAGAAAGGATAAAAAATGGCGTCATATCAATATATTTATGTGATGAAAGATTTGTGCAAAACATTTCCTGGTGGAAAAGAGGTGTTAAAACACATTTGGCTTAGCTTTTTCCCAGGGGCAAAAATCGGGGTGATTGGTCCGAATGGTGCCGGTAAATCAACTCTTATTAAAATTATGGCCGGATTAGACCAAGATTTCACAGGCGAAGCTTTTGCAGCGGACGGTGTGAAAGTGGGATATTTACCGCAAGAACCGCAACTTGATCCGAATAAAGACGTGATGGGAAATATTATGGACGGTGTTGGGGAAATCAGAGATTTACTCGCCCGTTTTGAAGAAGTGAATATGAAATTTGCCGATCCGGATGCGGATATGGATGCTCTTTTAATGGAACAAGCCGAATTGCAAGAAAAAATTGATGCTTGTAACGGATGGGAACTTGAACGCACCATTGAAATTGCAATGGATGCGCTTCGTTGTCCGCCGGCAGATGCGGATGTAACAAAACTTTCGGGTGGGGAAAAGCGCCGTGTAGCTTTATGTCGTTTATTGCTTTCAAAACCGGATATGCTTTTACTTGACGAACCGACGAACCACTTGGATGCCGAATCCGTTGCTTGGTTGCAAGTATTCTTGAAAAATTATACAGGCACCGTTGTGATGGTAACGCACGACAGATATTTCCTTGACAATGTAACCGGTTGGATTTTGGAAATGGACAGGGGTGAAGGTATCCCGTTTGAAGGAAACTATACAAGTTGGTTAGAGCAAAAGCAAAAACGCATGGAGCAAGAGCAAAATGCGGATAACAATCGTCAAAAAACATTGAAAGAAGAACTTGAATGGGTGCGCCAATCACCAAAAGCAAGACAAGCCAAATCAAAAGCCCGTATCACGGCTTATGAAGAGCTTTTGAAAAAATCGCAAGAAAGAGAAAAAGCTCCTGAAGTGGCGCAAATTATCATTCCGGCCGGACCAAGATTAGGACAAGTTGTTTTGGAAGCCGAGAACCTTACAAAAGCATTTGGAGATAAATTATTATTTGAAAATTTATCATTTAAATTGCCGGCCGGTGGTATTGTTGGGATTATCGGTCCGAATGGTGCCGGTAAAACAACATTGATGAAAATTATCACCGGACAAGAAACGCCTGATAGTGGAACATTCCGTGTCGGCGAAACGGTGTCTTTAGGTTATGTTGACCAATCAAGGGATGCTTTGGATGATAATAAAACGGTTTGGCAGGAAATTTCCGAAGGAAAAGATATTTTAACTTTGGGTAAACGCGAAGTTAATTCTCGCGGTTATGTCTCTCAATTCAATTTTAAAGGGCCGGATCAACAAAAGAAAGTCGGGCAACTTTCAGGGGGTGAACGTAACCGTGTTCACATGGCAAAAATGTTAAAACAAGGCGCCAATGTTCTGTTGCTTGACGAACCGACCAATGATTTAGATGTGGATACATTGCGGGCATTAGAAGAAGCCTTGATGAATTTCCCAGGATGTGCTGTTATTACTTCTCACGACCGTTGGTTCCTTGATCGTTTGGCAACGCATATTCTTGCCTTTGAAGGCGATAGCCAGGTTGTTTATTTTGAAGGCAATTATGAAGAATATGAAGCAGACAGAAAGCGCCGTTTAGGGGCAGAAGCCGATCAACCGCATCGGATTAAATATAAACCGATTTCAAGATAAAAAAATGCCGGAGAATTTCTCCGGCATTTTTGTTAAGAAACCTTGTTAAAAAAATGGTTTTCTTACTTATAAACAAGCAATCGTTTGAGCAACTTGTTCTTTATTGGATACGTTAAATAATCTGGCATCCGGCGAAATGCGTTTGATAAGTCCGGTTAAAACTTTTCCATTTCCGCATTCAATAAAGTCGGTTACCCCTTTCATTTGCATATATGAAATAGATTCTGTCCAACGAACTGAATCGGTTACTTGGGCAACCAAAAGGTTTTTAATTTTATTTGCATCTGTTTCGGCTTCGGCGGTCACGTTTGAAATCACCGGAATAATCGGATTTATCAAATTTGTTTTAGATAATTCTTCTTTCATTTGAAGAGCAGCTTCTTCCATTAAGGGAGAGTGAAATCCTCCGGCTACCGGCAATTTAACACATTTTTTTGCCCCCATTTCAGGAGCCAAAAGAGTGGCTTTGTCAATGGCTTCGATGTGTCCGCTAATCACGATTTGCCCCGGGCAATTATCATTTGCAATAAAGCATTTTGCTGTTTCACTGCTTGAGTTTGCAACAAGGGTGTTTACCTCTTTTAATGAAAGGCCTAAAACGGCGGCCATAGCCCCCGGATTTTTGGTGCCAGCAACTTGCATATATTCTCCACGGGCTTTTAAAAGTTTTGCTGTGTCAAAAACACTCAATGCTTGAGCGGCGCAAAGAGCCCCATATTCGCCTAAAGAATGGCCTGCAACGAAACTTGCAAGATCATTTATTTTTTTGCCTGTTTCCGTTTCGATTACTCTTAATGCGGCAATTGAGGTGGCCATAATGGCCGGTTGTGCATTCGTTGTTTTGGTTAGATCTGCCATATCTCCTTCAAACATTAATGTTGAAAGTTTGAAAGAAACGGCCTCATCCACTTCTTCAAAAACTTCTTTGGCAACTTTGAAATTGTCATATAAATCTTTTCCCATCCCGACAGATTGAGAGCCTTGCCCCGGAAAAACAAATGCAAGTGTCATAGCTTTATCCTTTCATTTTTTTTAGCTAAAAAAGCGTTTTGTTAATTAATTGACCCGATTATACACATTTTAAAACAAAAAGAAAGTGTTATTTGCTTGTATTTCGCTTTTAAATTATTTATACTTTAAAACTATGAGCTTAATGAAGTCGATTATCAGTGTTGCTTTTGGAACAACTTTGAGCCGAATTGTCGGTTTCATCAGAGATATTTTGATTGCAAGATTTTTGGGTGCTAGTATGATGGCAGATGCCTTTTTTGTGGCATTGCGTTTTCCAAACTTGTTCAGGTCCTTGTTTGCGGAAGGGACTTTAAATGTTGCTTTTGTGCCGATTTTGGCAGGTATTATGCATTCAAAAGGTGAAAAAAAAGCGCGTGTTTTTGCAAGAAATGTTTTTTCGTTTTTATTTTATGTGTTGTTATTTTTCACCATTTTGGTGGAACTTTTTATGCCGGATTTTATGTTTGTTCTGGCCCCGGGATTTGATGAAATACCCGGAAAATTAGCTCTTACGACAACACTTTCAAGAATCACTTTTCCGTTTTTGATTTTTGTTTCTTTGGTGTCGCTTTTAGCAGGCATGTTGAACGCTAAAGAAAAATTTTGGGCTGCTGCATTTACGCCGACTATTTTGAACCTTACGATGATTGCTTCTTTATTTTTGATTCGACCGTTTTTAAATTCGCCATATGCACCGGCATATGCCCTTTCAATCGGTGTATTATCAGCCGGTGTGATTGAATTTATATTTTTGTTTTGGCACATTAAAAAAGCCGGGTTCTTAATTGGTCTTATTTCGCCTATTCGGGCGCTTTTTCACCTTTCAAAGGAAGTGAAAACATTATTAAAAAAAATGGCTCCGGGGGTATTGGGATCGGGTGTTTATCAAATTAATTTATTTTTTGACACTTTTTTGGTTTCTTTTGTTGGGGCCGGAGCCATTTCTTGGCTCAATTATGCGCATCATTTGTTTCAGTTGCCGGTTGGTATTATCGGCACGGCAATCGGCACGGCGCTGTTGCCCTTGCTTTCAAAACATATCAAAGCAGGAGATATGAAACAAGCTAATATTCAAGTGAGCAGAGCTTTAGAACTTTCCGTTGCCATGTCAACAGCCTCGATGGTGGGGTTGATGTTATTAAGTGAACCGATTGTGCGGATTTTGTTTGAACGTGGGATGTTCACTTTTTCTGATTCGGTGCATACGGCCTGGGCCTTAATCGTGTTTGCTCTTGGGCTTCCGGCTTATATGCTTACAAAAACACTGTCTCCTTTTTTCTTTGCTAAAGGAGATACAAAATCACCTGTTCAAATTGCAGTTTTAGGCGTATTTTTAAATGCTGTTTTGGCAATTGTTTTAATGCAGTTTTTGGGATACTTGGGAATTGCTTTGGCAACGGGTATCACGGTCTGGATCAATGCCGGTCAATATATTGTTCGCCTTTATAAACAAGGGGAGTTTAAAATTGACACGTTATGCAAGTTCCGGTTACCTCGTATTTTACTTTCAACACTTTTGATGGCTCTTTTTGTTGCCGGAACAAAAGTATTATTTAATCACATTTTTGAAGGATGGGAAAATGAAAACGGTTTATTATCCGTTTGTTTGTTGATGACATTGATTGTTTTGGCAATAGGTGTTTTTTCGTTCTTCCTTCTTCTTTTTAAAGGTATTTTGTTGAGTGATATCAAAAAATTAATAAAACGATAAAAAAACGGGGAGTTTTTATAAATGAAAAAACAAATTCTTTTAACCGGCGTTGGACTTATTGCTGTTTCTTGTTTGGGATATTTTGCAGGATTTGTTAAATATCATCAATCAAATATTCCCATTGTTCAAATTACCAAACAGGTGAGTCAAGATCCGTTAACGAAAAAATTGATTCAAGAGACGGAAAAATCGGTTGAAGGAGATTATATCCTTGAAATGGATATGGCTAGCTTAAAAGAGCTTTATAAAGACGCAAAAGCAGAAAGTATGCCCCGCATTTTTGTTGAAAAAATACCGGATGATTTTGTTGTGAATAGTGTGGAAGATCAAACACTTTTTATGAAATTAATGTCCCCTCATTTATTGCGAGTGAATGAACAGATTATGCGTGAAAGAAAAGTGATTTTGATTTTGGAAGAAAAGGTCAAACAAGGGAAAGAATTGACTCGTGAAGAAGAAGAGTTTTTATCAAAAATGGAAGAAAAATATGATGTTTTGGATATTAATTCACGAACCGGTCGATTGAGCGAACTTATTTTAAGAGTGGATGTTGTTCCTGTGTCGCTTGGTATGGCTGTTGCCATTTGGGCAACTAATTGGGGACAAAAAGAAAAAGAGTCGCCTTTTTTTGAACATGCTTGGAATGATAAGGTTGAATACACAACGGTTAAATTTTCCTCATTGAGTGAGGCCTCTGAAAGCTTTGCACTTCAAATAAATTCCAGATCACAACTTTTAAATTTAAGAGGGATAAGAGCTCATTTCAGATTGTTTAAAAAGAATGATACCTTTGGACAAGATCTTGTTTATCATATGATGAATTATGCTCATTTTATTCCTTCTTTTATGGATCAGTTACTGGCTGTTTATTCTTTGGGATATATTAAAGAAATGGATGAAGCTTGCTTTGAAAACGGGTGTGGATTGACAAAATGAAAACTTTTCTGTTTTTGATGTTAATGATATTTTCTGTTCCCTTAAATGCGACCGAGCTTATTATCAAAACAGAAACGGAAACATTTGTTTATCAAACAGACATTGCTCAAACCCCGCAAGAGCTTCAACAGGGATTAATGTTTAAAAAAGAATTGCCGGATAATTATGCAATGACGTTTTTATTTCCGTCAAGTCGTGTGGTTCGTATGTGGATGAAAAACACTTTTTTACCTCTGGATATGATTTTTTTTGATGCAGATGGGGTTATTTCTCACATTCATCAAAATGCGGAACCTTTCAGTGAAGAGACGATTTCTTCTTTTTTACCGGCTGCCGGAGTAATTGAATTATTGGCTGGAACGGTGAAAGAAAAAAAGATTAAAGTTGGAGATTTGATTCAATTAAAGCGATAAAAAAGGACCGATTATTTCTCGGTCCCTTTTTTTATTGCTTTCTTTCTTCATATTCTTCTTGCGATATTTGTTGTATAAAATAATATTTTTTTGATCCGTCTGTTTGTTCATCTTCATAAATGCAATCAATAAAACCGGGGGTGGATCGTTTATATTTCACATCAATCCTTGAAAGGGTTCCTCTGGGAACAAAGATACCTTCTTTTTCATCATATTGCTCAATACTGTATCCTTGAAAAACATTGTTTTTTGTTTTGGGGGTGAATTTTAACTGTGATTCTTCATGCTTTTCATAATTGTTGGGAGTTAATTCCCAAATATAGTCTTGATAGGAAACAAAACTTATACCGGCTTTATTCATTTGAACGGATAGAATAATTTTTTCTCCTTTCGTGTTTTTTAAAAACTGATTGCCTTGTTTTACTGCATATCCTAAAAAACACCCCTTTTTCTCATCATATTCTGGTAATATGGATAATCTTTTTTGTATAGTCATATTAATTCTCCCTTTAATAAATATAACCAATCAATTAAAAATTATGAAAGTTTTTTACCCGCTTCTTTATCAATAACAAAAATGGCATTTTTGTGTTGTTGCATCATAGAAGCCGGGCATTCAATTGTGACATTTTTTCGTGTGCTTTGATAGATGGCATCGGCTTTTTTTTCGCCGGTTGCCAGAATAATCACTTCTTTTGCATCAAAAATTGTTTTAAGTCCAATGGTTAATGCTTTTTGTGGCACGTCTTCTTTTTTTTCAAAAAATCTTGAATTTACTTCAATGGTGTTTTGTGTTAATTGTTGCACATGTGTTGTGGCTTCAAAACTTGTTCCGGGTTCATTAAAGGCTAAATGTCCATTTTCTCCAATTCCGCCGAGTTGAATGTCAATCCCGCCAAAAGAGGCAATTTTTTCTTCATATGTTTTGCATTCTTCTTTTGGATTTTCAGCCAGTCCATTCAAAATATGAATTTGATTTTTCGGAATATCAATATGGTTGAACAAATTTTCATTCATAAAATAATGATAACTTTGATTGTGATCAGGGGCTAATCCCACATATTCATCCATATTAAACGTGACAACGTTTTTGAATGAAATTTCTTTGTTTTGATAGGATTTGACCAATTCCTTATACACGGGAATTGGAGTTGATCCGGTGGGAAGTCCCAAAACCAAAAAAGGTTTTTCTTTTGTGGGTTCAAACTCTTTAATTGCTTGAATCAGTCTTTTTGCTGTCCATGAAGCAACATCATCGGCTGTTTTGAAAATTAAGATTTTCATTTTGTCCTCCCGTTTTTTATTGTATCCGTCTTTTTAGAGTATATCTAAATTTTTTTTATTTCAACTTTATTTTTTATTGACAGAAAAACTTTTTATTTTTTATACTGGCTTTCATCAGATTATCGCCTATAGGGGACTTTTTTTATGTGTATCGAAGATATCACAAAGATTTTAAATTTAAAAAAAACACCAAAGACTTTTTTGAAATATGAACAATCTGTTTCAATGAAAAGTAATGTTATTTCAAAAAAAACACTGAAAGAAGCATTTAAATTTTATCATTTGGAAGAAGAAACGGAATTTTATCAACATTGTTTGAGCTTGATTGAAGAATTCAAAACAAATAAAGTTCTTAAAAAAGCAGCTTTACTGGTTAAATATATCTCTTTTTTAAGTGAGAGAGATGATTTCCTTGAAATGGAATATTGGAAAGCAAAACCGGTCAGAGCCGATATTTCCGCATTGGTTTTATTAAGTGCCGTTGAAATGCATAAAAAGAACATGAAAGGTTTGGATAAAAAACAAAAAGAACATCAAATTGTTGGTATTCAAGAAACGATTTTGAGGGGATTAAAATTATATAAAATTAATGGTATCAGTTATGGTTCTTTAGCATGGGGGATTCGTTTTGTTCGGCAATTATTAATGAAATTTGGGCGCTTGCAATTTGAATATTCCATTTATCACGATCCTTTTGTTGTTGTGCGGGATAAAAAAGGAAAGAAAAAAGTTTTAAATCAAGGCGAAAAAACAAAAGAAGATATTTTGATTCAACCTGGGGACGTTTGTATCAATATTCATATTGACAGACATGGACGGTTGAAACCGGATATGGTTGATAAATCTTTTTTGGAAGCTCAAAAGAAATTGAAAAAATATTTCCCTGTGGAAAAGGGTAAAAAACTGATTTATCGGTGCCATTCGTGGTTGCTCAGTCTCCAAATGGAACTGTTTTTGACAAAAGACAGGCATATTATGTATTTCCAAAGTTTGTTCCTATTATTACCACCACATGAAGAAGATACGGGAGATGATTTTTATCGCTTTTTGTTTAATATGCAAAAAGCAGGGGCGGATTTTTCAATTGAAGATTTGCCGGAAGATACTTCTTTACGTAAAAACGTAAAAAAACACCTTTTGGAAGGAAAAACTCTTCAAGAAGGACGAGGGCTTATTTTTGAAGATTAAAAAAGAGGGATTATCCCTCTTTTTTTTGGAATACTTTTTGAATTTGAATTTTGAAAAAGTCCTCTGTGAAAACTTTTTCTAACGTTTTAAAAAAGGCTTCGCGATAATGGTGTTCCACACGTTTTCTTTTGATTTTTTGAATTATAGAAATGGTTTTGGGAATGTCATTTAAATCATCAATATGATAAAAGTTTTTTAAATTTAAATGAAGGTATCTGTTATTTTGTCTGTATCCGACATCAATAACCGGTACTTGATAAAACGGAGCTTCTTTGATACCACAAGAAGAATTACCGATCAAAAAATCAGAGTGTTTCAAAAGATAATTAAAGGCGTTGAATGAAAATGATTTTACAAAATGAAAATTTTTATCCAATGCATATTTTTGATATGTTTTTAAAATAGCTTTTGATCCCAAATCATTGTTTGGCAAAATAACAACCGTCTCTTTATTTAAGTTTTTGAGTTCTTGCATAATACCATTGATCTCTGTTGAAATTTCTTGCCCGCTTCTTGTGGTGACCGGATGATAAATCAAAACGGCATAATTTTGATAACTGTTCAAAATTTCAAGTTCTTTTGGGGTTGGTTGTGAAATTTCAAATGCCAATGATGAATTTCCTGTGATAAAAATGGATTTTTCATCTTCCCCCATTTGGAGCAATGTTTTTTTTGCTTCTTCGTCTCCCACCAAAAAGCGTTGAGAAAGTTTGCTTGTTGAATGCCGAATAAGCTCGTCAACAGATCCGGAAAAATCACCGGCTTCAATATGACAAACAGGAATTTTATTCAACACAGCGGCAAAAGTGGCGGCCAAAACTTCGGGTCTGTCCCCATGAACAAAAACAAAATCAATTTTGTCTTTTTTAAGGTGACTGGAAAAAGATTTTATAATGTGTGCTGCTTCTTGTGCTGTTGTAGAGAGTTTGAATCTTTTATCCACTCTGATTTTGCACTTTTTCTTCAAATCAACTTTGATGAATTTATATGTTGAGCCATATTGTTTTAACATATTCATGCCGGTTGTGAATACAAAGATATTTTTGTCTTTTTGTGTGCATAAAAAATCAATATACGGTTTAATTTTTCCGTAATCAGCGCGTGTTCCCGATATGAACGAAATATTTAACATCCTTCTAAATCACTCCATTCAAAATGAGATCCTTTTGAAATGGGATTGATGGTTTTTTTGCCAATTACCAAATCCATATCAGATGCTAAAATTCCTTTTAAATAAGGGCGTTTGGTATCAAATAATTCTCTGGTTAAAACCGTTCCGCTTGGAATATCATTTTTTGCAACCAGTGTTGAAAAAGCAAATTCAATTGTGACTTGTTCTTCTTTAGCGGCTTCTTTTTTTCCGCCACGCATTTTTTGGACTTCTTTACTTTGAAGAATTAATTCAGCGCATTCTTTAATATCCATTGAACAAATAATATCTTCGCCTTTTCTTTCTTTTGTATCCGTAAAATGGCGTTCTAAAACGCTGGCTCCTAAAGCAACGGCGGATAAACAGGCTAAATTATTTAAACTATGATCCGATAAGCCGATAATGGCATTAGGGAATTCTTTTTTGATTTCTTCCAATGCGCCCAAACGAATTAAATGACTCGGAGTCGGATAAAGATTTGTTGTGTGCATGATAACATAGTTTTTATGATGTTTTTCAATGGCTGCAACTGCTTTTTTAACACTTTCAATATCATTCATGCCTGTTGATAAAATAATCGGTTTCATAAAAGAGGCGATATATTTAACAAAATCATAATTGTTCATTTCTCCGGAACCGATTTTATAGGCCGGCACATCCATTTTTTTTAATCTGTCAGCCGCTGCAAATGAAAATGGTGTTGAAATAAAAATCATGCCGAGTTCTTCGGTATATCTTTTCATTTCAATTTCATCTTCTTCACTTAATGCGCACCGAGCCATAATATCATAAATTGAAAAACTTGAATTACCTGGGATGGCTTTTTTGGCAAGTTGACTCATCTCTTCATCGGGAATATGTGTTTGATGTTTAACGATTTCGGCACCGGCGTCTTTTGCTGCGCGCACAAGTTTTTTGGCTTCTTCTAATGACCCATTATGGTTAATGCCGATTTCAGCGATTACCAGTGGCGCATAGTCAAGACCGATTTTTCGACCCTTAATTTCAATATATGGGTTCATTTCTTCCTCCTTTTTTTGTGATATATATGAATTAGCCTAACATTATAAAAAAAGGAATGTCAATTATTTTTCTTTTGTTTTTTATGATTGTTATTCTCCGCCTGCTTATTTGTTCTTATTTATTTGTTTATTTATTTATTT
>JAZNVO010000258.1:0-1770 GCA_045592885.1 Alphaproteobacteria bacterium | reverse complement strand
TAACGGGAAATATTGAAGGAGTAAAATTATTGATTGAGGCTGGTGCCGGTGTGGATATATCTCAAAAAGAAGGGCAAACACCACTTTGGTTAGCAGCATTAAACGGGCATTCTGATATAGTTTCGTTTTTGGCAAAAAATGGTGCCGATTTAAATGTGATGGATAAGGATAACAAACAAACACCATTGATGGTTGCAGCTGATTTTGGTTATTTAGATACGGTGAAAGCTTTGATAAAAGCCGGAGCGGATGTGAATTTTGTTTCTCCTTTGGGACAAACGGCACTTTCTTATGCTTTAATCGGTCGCTCAAGAAGTTTGGATATTGTTAAAAAATTGGTGTCATCCGGTGCGGATATACAATCGGAACCGGTTGTGATGAATAAACCGATCTACACATTACCGCCACTTGTTTTGGCTGTTTTGCATAAAAATGAGTCTGGTGTGAAATACTTGCTTTCAAAAGGGGCAAAGGGTATTGATATTGCTTTAAGATTTGCAATTGAAAGACAGCAAAAAGATTTTGAAAGAATTTTGAAAGATCCTGTTTTGATTAAGAAATCAAAAAAAATAAACATTAATTCAAAAGGTAACATAAAAGAAAGATGGATATTATTTGAAAATATTGACAAATATTATTTTTTTTGATATAATAGCTCCGCTATTAAAAAGGAGTGGTGGATGCGTGATATATCTCAATCAAATTTATTTGCTGAAAAAGAATATTTAACAACATATTTTTTATCAAGGATTTTAGGTGTTACTGTTTTTGAAAATCGGGAACAGTTAGAAGGTGTTTTGGAAGAATTATATAAAAACAAGGTGATGTATTTGGAAGAGGATGGAAAAGAATATCCACTTGTTGAACGTCATCATTCTTCGGGACGTTATCCGGATTTTTATGTTGTAAAAAATAATGAGTTTGTTATTGCCTTAATTTCAAGAATTGTAAAAGAAAGAGGTATTTATGGTGTTCCGCAAAATGAAGGATATTCGGCACTTCGATTAGCTCAAGATTTAAAAACAGGTCATGGATCTAAAAAGATTAAAAAATATCTGGAAGATGAATATCATTTGACAACGGTTTTTTATGATGAAAGTGGAAAATTATGTGATCTGGTGATTAAAACAGGGGATAGGTATATGTTGCATCCATCTTCTAACGCTTTTCGAATTTTTAAAGAAAAAATGGAAAAAAGAGATCATCCACCGGTGATTACTCATGCAAGATTGGCTGTTAAGCTCGGATTACATAAAGGTTTTGGAACTCTTCTTGAAAAGCAATTAAAACGAGCATATGATTTAAATTATGTTTTTGTGGATTCTTTTGGTAAAGAACAACCATTGATTCATAAATATCAAATTGCCGGGAAAGAGCGATTTTATTTGTCCAGTGATCCAAATGCTTTTCAATTGTTTAAAAAAATGCGTGCCGCATTAAAAGAAAAAGAGGAATATATTCCTGAATTAATTCCGCTTTTTAAAGCTCATTATGGCCTTTTTAAAAGGGAGCTTCAAGCGGTTTATCAAGAAGGGAAAAAAGTTTTAGATGAAAATAAGGCGGAAAGACATATACGAGGAGGAGAAGCTACAAGACAAAAATATATGCATATGATAAATTGAAAATATATGGGGATAGAATTTTTTTCTATTCCTATTTTTTGATATCTCAGTCTTGGATTAAAAAGTATGTATTAAAGGTATGTAATAGACTTTTGTGTTTTTGTAATATACTAGGTAAATTATGGTTAATTTATATAATAACTGAGCT
>JAZNVO010000257.1:0-1941 GCA_045592885.1 Alphaproteobacteria bacterium | reverse complement strand
AAAGCGTATAAGAAGAACGAAAATAAAGATCTATATTTACAACAAATGTTTTATAAAATGGAATTACCCCCTCAATTTGATTATATTTTTAATCAGCCTATGCGTATGAAAATGAATGATGTATATGACGAATTATCTTTAAGACGCATTTATTCATGGGACAAATCTGAAGATAGGGAAATACGGGAAAAAAATAATCGGGAACGCTTAATTTATGCTCGTATAATTCGTTATTTTGAACAACAAGGATATGACGGGTTTGTGTATAGTAATATGAATGAAGACGCTTTTTCTGATAGCTACATTTGTTTCCGACGAGAACAATTTTTACATGCCGCTGATAAAAATATAGAAGTGAAAATACAGACACCTATTTATAAAAATGAGGAAAAATTAACTGCTCTGGAGGCAAAGCAAATCTGTGAATGTAAAAAAACACATTTAACTCCACAAGAGGCACAATGCTATGCTTTTGGTGCTGAGAAATTTATAGAAACGGCCAGAAGATATGGTCCAAAGAATAAACAAAATACAACCGGCAATACAATCACTCATTTTTGGAATAAAATTAAAAAATTTTGTCGGACATAAAAATATTGTATAAGAGTATTTGGTTAACATCTCAACCCAGTTAATTCTTTAACAACTACCTTAAAACTCTTTCATTCCCCATAAGAAAGGCGTTCCCTGCCCGCTCTATCTATAAGATTTTACAACCATTCTTCCCGAACAGAAACTTATATTTTAGCAATCATAAAATTTTGTCATACTTTTCATAAAAAATTTAATCTTGACTTTCAGTATCTTTTTTTATATAATTTCGTCAACAAATATTTATAAAATCCGGCAAGGAGGATAAAATGATTTTAAAAACAACAAATCATAAATATCACATTGATGAAGATAGACGGTCAACATACGATATTGTTGATGAAAACAACACCAAATTTTTCACCGTTGAAACCATTGAAGTTGAAGGCTATCGATATCAGGAATTGTGTTGCACGGATACTAAAATTGATAAAATAACAGCTCATTTTGACACAAAAGGCGAAAGTGCTTCTGTTGTTTTGGACAGAATGATTACTGAATCAACCAAAATCGTTCAACATAAACTTCATCTGCTCAATTTAAAAAATAAAAGATTGAAACGTGAAATGGATCCAACATGGAAAGAGGTTTGCCAATCCGCTCGGATATTAACGAAGAATAACTTAAAAAATCAGGCAAGACAACTCGTTTTAGATTACTTACAAAAACAAAAATAAATAAAAGATAAACTTTATAATTCATTTGAAATTTATTAAAAATTTTATCCTCCGGATTTTATAAAACTCCTCACATTTAAATATGAGGAGTTTTTCTTTTTGAACCGGCAGTTATATTATCTGACAAACTGTTGCGCCCCTTTTAAAGTGGCTTGAACGCAAGTATTTTTATTATTTTTAACTTTTTGGGGTTGGAAAGATTGTTTTCTCATCTGATCTTCCATAATTTTCATAGAATCCAGTCTTGCTAACACATTTTCATTATTTAAATAGCGAACAAAAAGATGCAATGGTAATTCCCCTTTATCATTACTGATACACGGATCCGCCCCTACTGATAACAATTCATTGATAACCCTTGTTTGCCCAAAGGTCGAAGCATAATGTAATGCCGTTGACCCATTATCGGATTGAATATTCACATCAGCCCCTCTATCCAACAAGGCATGAAGTAATTTTAAATTTCCGGCACCGGCAGCTAAATGCAAAAGTTTATGGTCACCAAAATCGGCATTCACATCTTTAACAGATTTAAGGACTTCTAACCCTAACTGCTCTGCCTTTTCAGACCCTGTAAAAACACAAGCTTCTTTAAATTTTTCATAAATTATATTTGACATTTTTTTCCTCTTTGTCTTTAGCTCAAAATTATAATACAAAGTTAATAATCCGT
>JAZNVO010000256.1:0-1613 GCA_045592885.1 Alphaproteobacteria bacterium | reverse complement strand
ATTGAAAGGAATTGAGGTAAATGTGAGGGATTTTTTGGATCTGAAAAGAAATAACAGTAATTTAATGTATCCCGATAATAATTCCACATCGCATAAAAAGCACCGAAGGTATTTTGATGATTAAGAAATTTTGAGGTAATTTGCAAGATGTATTTTGAAAATAACGGATTTTGAGAGCCGTAAGTTTTTTCCGGCAAATAGATCTCAGGCAAAAGACCGGCATATGCCGAAGGGATTTTATTGTTCATTTTTTGAACGGATTTAAGAAAAATCTTTTTTCTTTTTTTTAACTCAAATCCCATATCAATTTGCGTTTCAATTTGTTTTAAAACGGCTTTGTTTTCAGGGGTGTAAAAAAGATTGAGACGGTCAGTTAATTGTTGAGAAAGAGAGTGCTTTGCAAATGGTTTTAGCAAAATGCGAGCAAGTTTTTTGTGCGGATTTTTCGAATTTAACAAATAAGCGGCAACGGAGCCGTATCCGATTTGAAAGGGAAGCTCATCAGCCCTTTCTTCCCCATATGACATGCAAGTTTCCCAATCGGTAAATTGGCTGATTCTGGCAATATCTTTGGGGTGAGATGTAAGTAAAATTAAATCTCCGGCCGGTTGTTTTTGGCTTTCTGCTTGTTTTTTTTGACTTTTAATTTGCATTTCGTGAATTGTTGTTTTCATTTCAAAAACGTGTTCTTTTAAAACACTAATTGCCTTTTCAAAGTCTTCTTTTGAATAATCTGAAAATCCTTGTAAGAGCGAAAACAAGGGGGAAGAAAATCTGATGGACGAGAGGGTTTTCTTTTTTAAAAAATCATTTAATTTTCTTTTAAGTTGAGGTGATGGTGTTTGATTATTTTTAAAAAGAAAAATGAATTCTTCAAAGTCCTCTTTTGAAAGGGTTTGAACAAGAAGGTGAATGAGATTTATTTTAAAATAAAGATCTTGCAAAAACTTTCCTGTTTTTATTTCTTCTTTTTCATCTGTTAAAATAAAATATTGCGATGCTTTATTTTTTGTTTTGTGAATGAGGGTTAATTTTTTGAAGGCGGGAAGATAGGTATTTAAGAACGCAACGGATTCTTGAATGAAAAGATAAAGCGGAGAAATGGGGTTTATTTTGATATAAACCCGTTGTGATTTTTGAAAAAAAGAGGGGCGTTGAACCCCAAAGATAAGACGTTGAATTTCTCCTTTTAAAAGAATTTTTTCTTCAAATTTCTTTTGTTCGTTAATTTTTATATATTGAGAAAAGATAAAAGAATCAAGCTCTTGCAGTGTTTTGATGTTCTGAAGAGAATTTTCAATTTCTGTTTCTGATAAGTTGTATACGGCGCTAAATACAAAAAAATTTTATAATTTTTTGATATATACTTTTTTCTTTTTGGGGGATAAATCGGGAAATTGTGTCTGAATAAATGCGTTGCTTTTTTCATAACAAAGCAAAATGTGTTTTTGATAAAGGATCCGAACATTTTCGGAAGTTAAAATTTGATGAAAAAAGAATGTATCCATTTATTTGTTCCGACTCATATTTTGAGCCGAAAGACTAGCATTTTTAAGATAAAAATTCAATCTTTTTTTATAAAAAATTATTCACGTTCTGTTTGCTTATTTTGA
>JAZNVO010000255.1:0-4762 GCA_045592885.1 Alphaproteobacteria bacterium | reverse complement strand
TTTGATATAGATACTACCCTTTGTTATATATTAAGTTGAGTGTCTTCCTTTATGCGAGGATATTTGGTATTGTTGTTTTTTTTAAAGGGGAGGGGGCGCACCATATAATGTTTATTTAAACTGTTGTATGATGTTTAAAGTGATTTTTTTTTAGCTATATCAAAACACAAAAAAATGAGTATTTTTAAAAGAATTAAAAAAACAAAAACTTTTATTTATCAATAAGTTATAAATATTGTCAAAAAAATACAAAAATGTTTAAAAAGTTATTTTATTTCAAAGAGTTATTTGATTTTAACGGGTTGGAAATTTAACCAATGTTAGATTTGCCGAAAAGAGAGTTATTTGATTTTAACGGGTTGGAAATTTAACCAATGTTAGATTTGCCGAAAAGTCGGAAAGGAAATTATATGCATTATTTTGACTCTTTTTTTGAATATTTTTTGTGATTAAAATAATCTTTGAAAATCAAATAGTTTTAAAAATATATAAGTTTTTATAAATTTTTTACACATTTTAAAAAATATATGTTATAATAAAGAATAGGAAGTAAGAAAATCTAACGATCGTTAAATTTCTTTGCCGACTTTTAATGCATCAAAAAAAGGGGATGAGTAATGCAAAGGCGGGAAGCAGGGCGGATGAATGAGAAAGAAACCGGTCGGTCAATGATAGAAACGCTGGCGGTTTTGGGATTGATGGGAGTTCTTTCCGTCGGAGGCATCCTTGGATACAGTTATGCAATGAAGTTGTATCAAGAAGCCGAAACCTTGGATCAGTTGAGTGTGATAGTATCGGGAGCGAGAACATGGGATATTCCCCTTCATTTTGGGTATCAAACGGTTGGCTTATCGGATGATTATGTTCCGTATATTGTGCCGATTAGGGATGTTGTTTCCCGTGTAAAATATCGATCAGATAAGACGGCATTAGATGAGGGATTGGTTGATGAAGAAGGGGTGTTAGCTCCCAGTGTAACGATGCATGATGTTCGGGAATTGGAATCGTTTGACACCTTGGTTGGTGCCCCGGCATGGGTTAGAGCGGAGAATGAAAATTTTTGGACCGTTCGGATGACGGGGTTATCTTATTCAATGTGTGAAAAAATCTTGAGCAAAAGTGAACTGGGGTTTGATTATGCCTATGTTGCTTTGCAAGGGGGAGATAAAATGCCGATGGACCCCAGTATAGAAGATTTTTCACGAGTAACGGAAAAATATCGAAACCCCCAAAAGATAGAAGCCGGTGAGGAAGGGGAAAAAGGGATTTCGACACAAGAACAAATTCAAAAAATATGTTCAATTTTAGATGAAACAAAAGGGAGCATAGCACCGGTTCAAACATATATAAGAAACATTGATAACCCGAAGGTAGCGGGGATTGCCCCTGGGATGGAAGGGAGTGTCTGTCAAGATAAAAAAAGCATTCAATGTTTGGCAAATGGGGCACGCGTATTGAATGAAGAAACGGATAAAGTTGAACTCCCGCTTCAAACATTGGTTCTTTATTTTGGAAAAGATGAAGGAATTACACCTATTCCGGCTATGGCCTGTCGCTCGGGAACACCATACACGGAAGAAAGTGGTGGCAAGGTTATGGATGAACAATGTTGTTTGATATTGACGGATACCTATTATATGGAACAAGGCCCCAGATGTTGCAAAATAACTGGCAATACCGTAAATACACCACGTTGTTTAATGGATTCAACAGGATTTTATGCAATTGATATTAAATATGAAAAAGATGCTTCCGGTAATTATATCAAGCCCCTTGTTCCATATGAAGATAAGCGCTTGGTTGATGCGAACAAAAAATCCGAAGAAGCGGTATATCTTTCACCTTTAGGCTGGGATAACAAATTGGATGGTTTGTGCTGTCCGGCAACGGAATATCCTACCGATACAACAGGACAGGGATGTCATATGTCTTCCCAAGATGGAACGGTTATGCCATGGCAAGATATTGAAAGTTTGGGAACGGATAAAAGACAACATCAAAACTGCCCGCATGGAGCAGCAGGGCAAACCACTCGGGAAATAACGGAACTTTGCTGTAATACAAGTGGGGGTTATTGGTCCGAAAAGACGGGGGAAGATGTTGGAAGTGTTCACACAACTATGGATGGTGATGCATTTTGTTGTGCCAAAGGGGAGACGATTTCTTATCAAAGCGTTTCAATTTTGACACAATGTTCATGGACAAAATCGCCAAATGTGCCGGTTGGAGCAACGACGATGTCCGGCGCAAATCCAACGGATATTTTTGGTAATGTTGATGCAAATTGTTGTTACAAAACAGCAGTTGCCGGAAAATCAACGGACACAGCATGTGCCTATGAAGCAGGAGTGCTGAAATATTCCGCTACTTGCTGTAATGCATCAACAGATGGAGCCGGTAATCCGTTGCAATATGTATATGCTCCTCATTATGATCCGACGGGAGTCACATCTACCGAATGTGGTGTCATGGTTGGTGGAACAACAAGTATCCCCGAACCGGATCGGAACTGTTGTGTGGATTATTCACGGGTTGAAAGCGCATTACCTTCTAAAACGAATCTTCCGTATGATATAGAACCAAAAGATTGGAGTGGTATGGTATCAACAGAATATTGTTGCAAAGCATTGATTGGAACAAAACTAGCTCCAACAGAGATATTGATGAAAAAGAATTATAAAAATTGTTGTAATTCATATCTTTGGTTTGATACAAGTATTCCAGGTCTCAGAACAAAGGGAACGTTTATTGAAGCCGGAACCGTGATTTCAAATTATGCAATTCTTCAAACATGTCCATCACCATATATAGGAAATCATTGTCAAAAAAATGGTCCTGAGTATGTTACACAAGAACATAATTGCTGTGATTTAGCGACGGGGAAGTCCGTTGATGGTGGAGAAAATAAAGTTTGTTGTTATGAAGCGTCTAAAGGGCAACCTCTTGTATGGAATGGAAGTGCTTGTATCCCTTGTCCTAGTTGTCAGCAAATACTGCCGTCAGATTCACCGGATCCAGATCCGATCCCGTCAGATATTCCGGATTCTGATATTCCGGATGATGGTCAATGCTATTATACTTGTCAGGTTATAATAAATATTCCTGAACAAACACGATATGAGGATGGGTGGACATGCCAGCAGCCTTGTTTTCGTCAAAACAATACAGGTTCTTGTTGCCAGTCAACGGGATATTTGCATAATGGAAAATATTCGACAAGTTGTTGTCCTCCGGGGGCGTGGGCTCCAAATCCAACACCAGGGGATATTTCAGATGCTAATTGCTATGTATATGATCCTATTACAATAACAATTCCAGGATCGATGCAAGTACGTCAAAAGAAAGTAGGGACAGATTGTCCGGCTGGTGTTTCTCCGGGAACAGATTTAGGTTATAGGGGCAATTGCCCTTAAAGGAGAGATAAAATGAGATATAAAGATTTGTTAATGTTATCAGCACTCTGGGGTGTTTGTGCCACAACATTGGGAGCAAAAGATGTTCTTTCTTGCCCTTTTGATCCAAGAGATAGAACGCCTCTTGAAAAAAGATTGGATGCCCGTGAAATATCTTCAAAAGAAGAGGTCAGTTTGCAAGAAATAAAAAGACGATTGAAAGCTGCTCGAAATTATAAAACAATGCATCCGACAATTAAAAAATGGATAACTAATAGCGAAAAATATTATTATTCCCAGTCAAAAGGGATAGTACACGTTTTATATAATGATCGAGAGGCTGGAATCCGAGTTGCCCTTTTCTATTATGGGGAAGGGGGTTATATGGGAATGAAAAGTGAAATTTTTTTGAATCGCACCAGATGGTTTGGAGATGATGTTGCTTGGGTATACCAAAAAGAACCGGCAATTAATCCGATAACGAAACGCCCATGGATTGAATTGTCCTCAAAAGAGCTGAAATCTTGCATGCGAGGTAAAAAAACAATGAGTGAAGAAGATCAACAGTTTTTGAAAGATGTTCTTTCCATCATCAATGAAAATTTTCATTATTATTATGGGATGCAACTTGTTGACCTTGGGCGTGATCCGAATATTGATAAAGAAAAATTGATTGGTAAATTCATTCCAACCAAGATATTTTTGTTTGATGAACATGTGGATAACTTTGATTTGACAGATTATTCCGAACAACAAGTTGGGCTTTATCGCACACTTGGGCACCCCGTTTATTCATATGAAAATATGGTTGATTCATCAAAAACAAATAATGGCGCTTCTAATTGTGGTGGAAAAGGAGCAGGGTATCTTTATTTGAAATCAGGACGGGCCCTAACTGCTTTTTATTTCAATCAAGTTGATCCGGAGGAAGTAAATCCCTCTTTATTGTCTCGAGCTCTTCAAGTTTATTATGCAACTGAAATGTTAAATCAAATGATGACAGGGTTGACACAGGTGTGTGAAGAAAAAGGTGTCAATCTTCAAACTGCCTCTGCGAACAAAACGCCGTTGACACAGGCGCTTTATTTAGTGCACAAAAAAACAAGCGGATATGTTAAAGAATTAGTAACAAATGAATATGTTCCAGGGAGTTTTGACACTCATGGTTTTGAAAACGGGGTTAACCATCTTTATAACATGGTTCCGATTAAGGGACTGGCCAAAGGAGAAGCTTTAAAAAACAGAAGAAAGAATTCTTCTTTAAGAGGGGCGTCTAAAACAAAAATAAATAATTCAAAGAAGAAACAACGCAAGCAAAAATCTTCAAGAGAACGAAATTAATGAGGAATGAGTGATGATGAAAAAATGGA
>JAZNVO010000254.1:0-5303 GCA_045592885.1 Alphaproteobacteria bacterium | reverse complement strand
TTACTTGTTGAAATGGATGGGTTTGAAACAAATTCGGGCATTATTTTAATTGCCGCAACAAACAGACCGGACGTGTTAGATCCGGCACTGTTACGACCTGGTCGGTTTGACAGGCAAATCGTTGTTTCAAATCCGGATATTAACGGACGGGAAGCCATTTTGAACGTACACGTGAAAAAAGTTCCTTTGGCTCCAAATGTTTCTTTACCGTTAATTGCAAGAGGAACACCGGGATTTTCCGGTGCCGACTTGGCAAACCTGGTGAATGAAGCAGCCCTTCTTGCCGCCAGACGAAACAAAACAATGGTTACAATGCAAGAATTTGAAGATGCCAAAGATAAAGTTATGATGGGATCAGAAAGAAAATCTCTTGTAATGGATGAACAAGAAAAGAAAATGACGGCATATCATGAAGCCGGTCATGCCATTGCTTCATTGCACTTACCGGAATCTGATCCACTTCATAAGGTAACAATCATCCCTCGGGGTAGAGCTCTCGGTGTAACAATGCAATTGCCGGAAAAAGACAAATATTCTCAAAGTATGACATATTTAAAATCCAGATTGAGTATTTTGTTTGCCGGTCGTTTAGCCGAAGAAATGATTTTTGGAAAAGAAAAAGTTTCAACGGGAGCCAGCAACGACATTCAAGTCGCCACAACGATTGCAAGAAAAATGGTCAGTGAATGGGGCATGAGTGATGTGATGGGGCCGATTGCCTATGATGAACCGGAAGGCGAGGTCTTTTTGGGATACAGCATTTCAAAACGCAAAAACGTTTCCGATTTAACGGCGCAAAAAGTTGATGAGGAAATCAGAAAAATCATTGATGAAGCCTATCAAAAAACGCGCAAAATTTTAACCGATTATAAAAAAGAATTGGATACATTAGCATTGGGATTGGTTGAATATGAAACCTTGTCCGGTGATGAAATTCGCGATTTGCTAGATGGAAAAGAAATTCGCGTTACATCACCAACTGAAGCTCAAGCTAAGGCCCGAGCAACAGTTCCGTCTGTTGGTGAAGTTTCCGAAAAAGTGGATGATAATGTAGATATTTCTGAACTTTTCAATCCAAAAGAAACGCTCAATGAAATTTCAAAAAAAACGATTGTAAAAAAAACAATAAGGAAAAAGACGGATAAAAAATCATAAGAAAAACGCCGATTTTATCGGCGTTTTTTTATTACCAATCAAACACCCTCCTCACATCTCTTAAGTCATTATTAGCAGGATTTATTTTCCATGCCCCCGTTATGATAACTTTTAAATAATATAACAAGCTGACAAAAAGCAATTATTCACACCTTCAAATTTTAATTGATAATGCTTAACCTATTTATCAAAAACATCTTATTTAAAAATCATTTTTTTAATAGAAAGACCTTTTAAATCAACCCTATTGTTTTCTTGTTGACAAAAACGCTTGAGAAAACTCAAGCGCTTTTGTGTTGAAAATTAAGAAGATCAATCCGGTGTATCCGAAGATTTACACGAATCACCTTCTTTTGTTCCCCAGGTGGCACAACAGAACGTATCTTTCCATTGACCGCCGGCATTTTCGCAACAGTCTTTCGTTCTTGTATTGGAACTCATATCCATTGATCCCATACAACAGGTTCCATCAGCACTATCTGAACTACCTGGACTGCTTGAGGAAGAGGAAACCCATTTTCCACCAGAATTAGTGCAACAAGATTCTTTTAAAATCCCATCAACATCCTTTGCAGAAGAAGCAGCACAACAAATATCATCAACAAACTGTTTCGATGGACAACAAGTTGTTATTTCTTTTGTATGCGTTTGTCCTGCCAATTGTCCAGTAAAATCTCGTGTATATAATTTGTCAGTACTGGATTCACAACAACGAGCTATGCTCTCATCATCAGATTTAATAACATAAGAAGTAGCAGGACAACACATCTGCGTTTCTTCATCATAATCATATAGTTCTTCTGTAGATTTGCAACACCCTTGAAGTTCTGAGTCTATATCATACACTGTTCCATCAACACAACAATCTTGAGTATCTGATCCATTTGTATAAACAGTCCCGTCTTCACAACAACCTTCAGCTTTTTCAGATACTTTATAAACCACTCCATCACCATCACAGCAATCTTGTTTACTCGATGAATCTGTATAAACAGTACCATCACAACAATCTTGTAATCCCGAATCAATATTATAAACAGTCTTGCCCGTTTCACAGCATTCATAAGATTCTCTTCTAATTGGATATCCACTTGGAGTAAGTGATTGAGTATCTACAAAAAACGACTGTAAATATGGGGTTCCATTGCAACAATCTGCAGCACTTCCTCCTTCTAAAGGCTCTAAGTTATGAGTACAACATGTTCCGTTTTTCCAGACAAAATCGTTGTATCCAAATAAAGAAACACAACACTCTTCAACTATATCTCCATCCCATGTTTTTCCCGTTCCTGTTTTACAGCATATAGCATTTTTTCCTGAACCGGTTTTAAAAGCAACCCAAAATCCTGCAGCCTCTTCACAACAAGCTTGAGTCATTGCATTATCGGGCTCATCAATAAGCTTTTCCATATTATAAGGCTCACCAGCAACACAACATTCACCTCCATGCATTACACCTCCTCGTGGGGCACAACATTTTTCAAAATGATTGTTATATTTTTCACTTTTTTTGTTACCCCAAGGTCTCGGACGACCTAAAATACAACATTGCCCACGATAATCAGGATCTGTTGCATTATCATTTGGAGGAAAATACTCATAGTCCTCATCAGTTGGTCTGACATATTTCAACGTCTCACAACAATCTTTGCTTACTACAGCTGGAGCCAGAGGGGCAACATCCGGATAAACAACCCATGGTCCAGAACCCGAACAACATTCTTCTTCCAAATGACAATCAGGACAAACACCACCCTGAAAGGTTCTTGCTTCGCAACAATCTATATTGGTATGCAAGTCCTCCCTCCAACAACACCCCCAAAGTTCAGTTACAGAATCAGCATGATCATCATCATAATCAGAAAACAGATCATCTCCTCGTGCATTTGTCGAACTGAATATAAATACACAAAAAACAAAAAAACAAAACCGCAAAAGTAATTTTATCATGTCCCCACCATCTTTCAATCACGTTCTCTATTTCTCATACTTGTTTTATGCCAATGATTGTTATTTGTTGTTTTTCTTGGCAATGAACGAAAAGACTTTCTCCCTTTTCTAATCTTTCCATTTTTACCAGAAAGCGGGATAACATCACTTAATCGATTGACCCCAACTCCAAAAGAATTTGCTTTTTTCCCTGTTGTTACATATTCATGCGTTATAACAACATCAGTATATTTCTTTGTTTTTTGATAAATGAGAAAAAGAGCTTTGTTAAGTGCCGTTTTATTCATTGAGAAAGATTGAGCATTTCCTCCCTTCTTTTCAATTAAATCTTTAAACCCATCCATCATTAAAGTAAACATTTCGGGAACTTTATGAGTTTGACTTTGACGAGCACCAGTTGAAGGCTTTATTTCTTCGGGACATACATTATGAAATGTTAAAGCTTGAATATTATAATGCGTATTTAACCAAATTGTATGTATACCTAATCCAGCACAATTAGAACATCCCGGATATACTCTTTTCGTATTAATTAATCCTTCATACGAATAAATCGGATGACCTAATGCCCGATAAATCTCTACCTGTTGATCGGAATAGTCTGTTAAATCAAAGTTATCCACATGTTCCCCAAATAAAAATATCTTATGCGGGAGAAACTTCCCTACCAATAATTCTTTATTCAAATTTTTATCTCGTCCTAAATCAACGAATTTCATCCCATAAAAATAATGAAAATTTTCATTGATGATGGAAAGAACATCTTTCAAAAATTGCTGATCTTCTTCGCTCATTGCTTTCCCGCCTCGCATACAGGTTTTGAGCTCTTTTGCTGTCAGTTCAATCCACGGGTGTCCTGTTTCAGGATTAATTGCCGGTTCTTTTTGATATTCCCAAGCTGCATCTTCACCCGAATAACGTGTTCGATTCAAATAAATCCTATCACCACTAACAATTACACGAATACCTGCATCATTATCAATATATATCAAATTATCACGCGCATTTAAATAACGATAATTATCTTTATATTTATCCACCCATTCCCTAACTCTCGGATGCATCCGTTCATAATCTACAGATTTCAAAACCTGCCGCCTAATCTTTTTAGGATCATGATGGTGACGACTAGAAGTATACCGTTTCTCCGTATCTGCTAATTCTGTTCTTGGATCATATGGACAGGCTAACAAATTTTTGCCTTCCAAAGTCGGCATTAAAAATGCCCAAAATGCGGAAAGTAACAACAAATTTTTATATTTCATAATGCCTCTCTTGGAATTTCAGATAATGGTGAATATCCATCCGGACAAGGATTCACACATTCTTTGTGATGTATAACATATGGGTCCGGATTAACAGGTATCCGTATGGTTTTTGTTTTCATACAATTCTTATTACCCTCTATTCGAGTTGGTCTTCCTTTCCCTCTAAAACATCCAACCTTACTATAAGGACTATGTTCATCGTTCGGTGTACAACAGTCACATGTAAACGCCCCATCCCAACGATACTCTGATCCCAGACAACACGCACCTCCCAATTTAACACATGGCTTTGCACAATATGTCTCAGTTCGAGTTATAACATACGGTTTCGGTTTAACAATTTCATCCCAAACATAATAACAATGATTTGGATCATTTTCACAATTTGGATCCGGTGGATCCGGTGGATCTGGTGGAGGCGGTGTTTGCTGACAATTTGGGCAAGGAACGCATGCATTTCCATCCCAAAGCATATTCAATCCATGAACACTCGCTACATATTCACAACAAATTTTGTTTTCCGTTCCATCTGTTGCTTTTCCCGTTGTTATATCACAGCAATTATGTTCCGTTGAGGAATACGCCGGTCCATTTTTTTGACAATGATTCCCTGTAAATGGTGATGGACATGTTTGAAGGGTATTGTAATTTTCAATTAATGTTCCGGCCGGCACAAACGTTCCTTTATTTTGAACTGACGCATTCAATGTATTAAAATAAAGTTTTGATTCACAACAATTTTTATAATTCTTTTTCATATCCCCTTCGGTTGGAGCTAATGTTGTTCCAATCAGGGTTTCACAGCAATATTCTGGAGCCGGCATACCAGCCCAATCTTTTGGCATTTCATTAAACGGAATGGTTACCCCGCCGGTTAAACTGCCTTCCAAAGTTCGATAATCCACACAACAGTTCCGATCCGGTTCGGGG
>JAZNVO010000253.1:0-1754 GCA_045592885.1 Alphaproteobacteria bacterium | reverse complement strand
TATTCCGGGCAGTTATTATCATGACAGCGGGCAAGGTGAATGGGAAACGGAATATAGAGCGCATTTCCCTTTGAAACCGGGACAAACTGCTGAAGAAGCCTTTAAGGAAAGATATAACTTGGATAAAGAGAAAAAAGCGTTATTTCAAGATGAGGAAAAAAGAGCACAAATGATTCAAGGTCTGTCATCTGAAATTCAAAGTCGTCTTCAAAAGCGGGTGGAATTTCTTAAACATCAATCTGATATTCAATTAAATCAAAAATATAATCAAGCCGTTCAATTGGCATTGAAGCAAGAAGAACGCCGTCGGCAACTTGAAAAACGCAATCAAGATCCGTTATGGCAAGCAACCAGATCGGCTGCAAAAGCTTTGGTTGAAAAGAAACAAGGGCGTCAAGCTCGACTTTTAATCAGAAATTATCTAAAATCGCATGAGAAAAATTAATCTTTTTTTTAAAGCCTCACTTTTGTGGGGCTTTTTCATTTTTTAAAAAATTCTTAACGGATTCAAGCAATTGAAAGTCTTCTTGTGAAACACAGATACGGGGTTTATAGTTCCAAAGTTCTTGTTCTGTTATATCACCGGAGATAAAATCAAGAAAGGCTTCTTTTTCAAATTCCAAAAATTTTGCTGTTTTTTTTATGTGCGCAACCTGAAATTTCCAATCACCTTTTTCAAGATCATTCATTCTGGTTGGGTGAACGTTTAACAATAACGCCAGTTGTCGTTTGCTTTTTTTAATTTCTTTTAATCGTCTTGTCAACCAATGCATTTTGTCTCCTTTTTTTAAGTGAAGTTTAACCGTTATTTTTTGAGGTGTCAAACAAAATATAATGAAAAATGATATACTGTTAGGGTTAAAGTATATCATTTTTCGAAATTTATTGATTATTTTAATGTTTTTTAATCATGCTTCCTTGAAGCCGAAATAATTTTGTTAAGGTATTCGTGTGGCAGGTTCACTTGACCTTTTCCAATTCCTAAATGGACGCCGTAATGTGCATTTTCGCCATGATAATCCGAACCGCCACTTTTAAGAAGACCAAGTTCATCGGCCATTTCATTATATAGAGCCATTTCGTTTAAACTCATATCCGAATGTTGAACTTCAATGCCCTGTAAACCTTTATCTTTTAATCTTTTAACTTCAAGATAAAGGTCTTGTCCTTTTAAACGGATGAGGCAAGGGTGCGCTAATATACTCACCGCACCGGTTTCTCTGATAAAGTTTATAATTTCTTCCGGACTTGGTGACTTTTGTTTCACATAAGCAGGGCAATCCTTATTTAAAAGTTTTTTATATCCGGTTTCTTTATCAGGGATTTGCTTTGTTTGATATAAGAAATTAACAATATGGGGTTTGGCAATCAATGGGCGTAATTTCCCTTGAGTATCATAAATAACATCGTTAAGCGTGATTGAATAGCCAAGTTTTTTTAATTTGTTTATCCTTTCTTCGCAAGCCTCTAACCGATCAGTCTTTAAAAGGCGTTGACGTTCCAAATAAGGAGATAAATCTTGAATATTAAGGGCAATGATTTCAATGGTTGCCGGATGATCAACACTGAACTCACATCCATTTATGGCTGTTATATTCGGAAATTTCAATGCTTCTTTTTGAAAGAAGGGGCATCCTTCAACAGAATCGTGATCTGTGAGTGCTAATCCCGTTAATCCGATATCATTTGCTTTTTTTAAAAGTTCTTCGGGAAAATCAGATCCATCTGAAAAACAAGAGTGTGTATGTAAATCA
>JAZNVO010000252.1:0-5214 GCA_045592885.1 Alphaproteobacteria bacterium | reverse complement strand
AGTGCCGGATCTAACACGTCCGGTCTGTTTGTTGCGGCAATTAAAATAATGCCCGAATTTGTTTCAAACCCATCCATTTCAACAAGTAATTGGTTGAGTGTTTGTTCACGTTCATCATTTCCACCGCCAAGACCGGCACCCCGATGACGTCCGACAGCATCAATTTCATCCACAAAAACAATACAGGGAGCTTCTTTTTTTGCCTGTTCAAACATATCTCTGACTCGAGAAGCGCCAACTCCTACGAACATTTCAACAAAATCAGATCCGGAAATGCTGAAAAATGGCACATTTGCTTCGCCGGCAATTGCTCGGGCCAATAATGTTTTACCCGTTCCCGGAGGGCCGACAAGTAAAGCTCCTTTCGGAATTTTTCCACCCAAACGTTGAAACTTCATCGGAGCTTTTAAAAAATCCACGATTTCTTGAAGTTCTTGTTTGGCTTCTTCAATGCCGGCAACATCATCAAAAGTCACTTTGTCTTTGCCTTCTAACAATTTTGCTTTTGATTTGCCAAAACTCATTGCTTTTCCATTACTGGATGCCATTTGTTTCATCATCATAATCCAAATGCCCGCAAAGAGCAAAATCGGTGCCCAAGAAATCAAAGCCATAAACCAACCCGATTCACTTTCAGGCGGAAGTGCTTTAATCGCAACATTATGTTCTTTTAAAACAGGCATAATACCGGCTTCTTGAGGTATATATGTTTTGAATGTTCCCGTTTTTTGAAATTCACCGGAGATTGATTGTCCTTGAATTTCAACAGATTTTACATCACCTTTTTCAACTGAACTTAAAAATTCACTGTATGATAACTCAATTTGATTTGCTTTGTTCGGATCCGGAAACGAAAAAGTTCCCAGCAAAATCATTGAGATGAAGAAAACAAGCCAAAAAACGGCTGTGTTCGACTTTTTTTTCATTTAAATTTTCCTTTTTTAATTCTTTTTAATCACTTTAATAAAAATATGATAATCTGAGGTTTCTTTATACTCAATTTGAACAAGATTTTCAAGAGCTTTTTCCGCTGTAAAGAAGGGAAAACTTTGTTGCACCAAATAAGGGATGTTTTTTTTGCGTTTTAAAGGGGCTTTTGCTTCGATTATTCCGCTTAATTCAGAATAAATTTTAAATCCGCTCCAGTTTAAAACTTTTCCTTTTTTTATCTTTGTTGCCGGTTGCATTGTTTTAGGCTCTTTTGAAATGAAAATCCCCCTTTTGTGTGGGATTATCAAGCAAGAGGCAAGATTTGTTTTTTTGATATCTTGTAAAACTGTTCGTTCCAAAAGTTCAAGAGAAATCATTTTTTCCGTTTTTCCAATTCTTTTTAACAAAGAATCCATGACCCGAATTTTCATTTCATCCGGCAATAAGAAATATTTTTCTTTATCAATAAGAGCATATCCTTCGGGATAAAAAGTCACACTTTCTTGGATAAATGTTTCTTGATACCAAAAAAGAGCTTGAGAAGCTCGGGCCAAGCGTTTTGTGGAAAGAAAAAGAGATTTTAATGAAATGTTGTTTTTTTCTAAAACCGGTAAAAATTTTCGCCATTTTACCCGTTCAAATGTTTCATCTTCATTCATCGGATCTTTGATCCAATCAATGTCGTTTCTTTGAAGATATGATTCAATTTCTTTTTTTGAAACAGATAAAAACGGGCGAACCAACAAAATGCCGTTTCGGTATATTTTTTCACGCATTCCGCTTAATCCGTCAACGCCGCTTCCCCTTGATAATCTGGATAAAAATGTTTCAGCCTGATCTTCTTGTTGGTGGGCGATGAATAGAGTTGAAATCCCTTTCTTTTTGCAATAATCCGTCAGTAACTGATATCTGATTTCGCGGGCTTTTTCTTCAACTTTGCTGTCACCGATTTTTTCTTCGTTTGTTAAAATAATGTGACTGATTTTTTGTTTTTTTAAAAAAGAGTGAACTTTTTTTGCTTCTGCAGTGCTTTCTTTCCTGATTTTATGATCAATGGTTAAAGCTAAAAGTTTAATGCCGTTTTTTTTGCAAAAAGAATTTAAGCACAAAGTTAAGCAAAGACTGTCGGCTCCTCCTGAAACGGCAACAGCGATTTTTTCTTTGACATCCGGCAACAATTTTTCAATTTTTTGTTCAAAAAAAATCTCATTTAACATCATTTTATTTACACTGCAATTTTTTGGCTTCAGCTTTGGCTCTGTCTTTCAATTTTTGATCAGCTTTCGGAAATTCCGTCGATAAAGAGTTAAACGCGGTGCAAGCTTCTGTTTTTTTGTTCAAACTTTTCATCGTTAATCCGAGTTTTAAAAGATTGTCAGCCGCTTTTGAATTCTTTTTATATTTTGTGAATCCGTCAGCAAAAATACCAACCGCTTGTTCAAAAAGACCTCGTGCATAATATGTTTCTCCCAACCAATAATTTGCATTTCCGATAAGAGATGAATTTGGATACTCTTTCATGAAAAGAGTGAATGCTTCTTCTGCTTTTTTATATTCTCCTTTTTTCATCAAATTATAGGCAGCATCATAGGCTTCTTTATCTCCTGTTTTAGAAGGAGTTTCTTTTGAGGGGGTGTTTTGTGTTCTTTTTGTTTCAATCATATTAAATCGAACATCAATGTCTGCATTTATTTGATTTAACCGGTCTTCCAACTGCTTTTGGGAAAATTCAATTTGTTCCATCTTTGCGGTTAAATCACGCACAACTTGATCTTGGGTACTGACTCTGGAATATAAATCTTCAAGATTTCCGGTAACCGGAGTATTTGTTTCAGCCGGTAATAAAATCGGCGTTTCTTTTTGTTGGTACACCTTTCGTTGTAACGCACTTAAATCTTTTTCAATGCGTGTCACTTTTTCATTTAATAAATCAACTTTCATTTCAGCAATAGCTATTCCTGAAACAAAAAAAGAAAACATAAAAAGAGGAAAAATGATTTTTTTCATGAGACCATCCTTATATAAAAACTCTTCCTATTTTACAAGGAAGAGTTTTTTTTAACAAGTCTTTTTTTTGAAAGACAATTTTTTTAGTAAGCAACCGTTGTGGCGTTACGATTTTTAGCCCAGGCTTCTTCTGTTGAACCGGGAACAACCGGTCTTTCTTTACCATAAGAAATAACACGAATACGGTCTGAAGAGATGCCCTTCATTACCAAGAAACGGCGGGCTTCATCTGCACGGCGTTCACCTAATGCCAAGTTGTATTCTTCTGTGCCACGTTCGTCACAACGACCTTCAATTACAACCAAAACACGTGGATTGGCTTTTAACCATTCTGCTTGTTGTGATAAAACAGATTTTGATTCGCTGTCTAAATCAGAGCTGTCTAATGCAAAATAAACAACATTTTGATTTTCATCTTTGAATTTTTGTGTCATTGCGGTGTCTTGTAAATCGGAAATGTTCACATTGTCATTCCATCCGCCTTGACCGTTACCGTATAAATCAGCTCCGTCTTTTTGAGAAGCACACGCACTCAAAAAAGAAACGGCACATACAACTGTAAGTATTCTTTTCAACATTTTTTTCTTCCTTTTTTAAAAAATTATTTCAAATAAGCGGTCGAGAAAGCTCTTCCATCCTTAAGATGTATAGAAAACATAATATCATTGAAAAGTCAAGATGTTTTTTGTTTTTGAATATAAAAAAGATTGATATTTTTGAAAGAAAAAAATATACTGTCAAACAAAATTTAAACAAGCGGGAAAATTATGAAAAATATGACGGAGGGGGCGCCCTTAAAACTCATTTTATTGTTTATGATGCCGATTTTGCTGGGGAATATTTTTCAGCAGTTTTATATCTTATCTGACCTTTATATTTTAGGGCATTATTTGGGGATTCACGCTTTGGCGGTTGCCGGTGCTATGACGCCGGTTTTTATTATGGCAATGATGACTGCAACGGGTTTTACAAACGGCCTTTCGATTATCACAGCACAACGATTCGGTGCAAATGATATCAAAGCTGTTCGAAAATCATTTGCAATCGGTATTTTGCTCAGTTTTTTATTTTCAATAATTGTTATTTTCTTTTTGATTATAAAAATGGAATCCATTTTGAATTGGATGAATGTTCCAAGTGATATTTTTGTTGATGCGTTAAGATTTATGAATATTCTTGCCGGTGGGTTGGTAGCAACGATTTTTTATAACTTTTTATCCGGTATATTAAGATCATTGGGCGATAGCAAAACGCCTCTTTATTTTCTTATTTTTTCATCAGTATTGAATATTTTGATTAATGTGATTTTTATTGTGAAATTTCATTTTGATGTGACCGGAGTTGCTTGTGGAACGGTTTTGGCGCAAGTCATTTCCGTCTTTTTGTGCCTTTCTTATATCCTGATAAAATATCCGATTTTAAGAGTGAAAACAAAAGATTTTAAAATCAATCTTCCTTTTGCCCTTGAGCATTTGAAAATTGCTTTTCCGATGAGTGTTCAATTTTCAATTATCGGATTGGGGATTATTGCTATTCAAAGTGTGTGTAATCAATTTGGAACAAATACCATTGCGGCTTTTTCTGCTGCAACCAGAATTGAACAGCTGTCGACTATGCCATTATTTTCTCTTGGTATGGCATTGACAACATATGTGGCCCAAAATTTTGGAGCCCGTCAAATCAGACGGATTAGGCAAGGGGTATTGCAATGTTTTATCGTATCAACTTTTGCCAGTTTAATTTTGGCGGTTATTGCATTTAATTATGGTGAAAATATGGCTAATTTATTTTTAAATACAGATGATAAATTTGTTTTGTCTCAATCGGTTAGCTATATTCAAACGACGACTTTATTTTATTTCTTTTTAGGTCAGATTTTTATTTTCAGACAAGCTCTTCAAGGAATGGGCCGGGCGATTTTACCTCTTGTTTCCGGATTAATTGAATTGGTTATGCGGTGGTTTGCTGCATTTGTTTTGGCTTCATATATCGGATATAAAGGTATTTGTTATGCGGGACCGATTGCTTGGACGGGTGCAGCTGTTTTTGTGATGGTGAGTTATTTTGTTGTTATTCATCGATTTAAAACTTCTTTGTTTGGGCCGTTGGATCAAATATCTCCGGTGAATAAAGAGTTTCAAATTCGGTTAAGAAAAACAAAAAAATAGGCCCGTTTTTTATTTTATTCTTGCATTTTTGTTGAAGATGGTGTATAAATATTTTCATTAAGGGTGATTAGCTCAGTTGGTAGAGCAGCTGACTCTTAATCAGCGGGCC
>JAZNVO010000251.1:0-4492 GCA_045592885.1 Alphaproteobacteria bacterium | reverse complement strand
ATAATAAAAGAAAAGATATACTTCTTCTTTAGAAACAAGGAGTTTTTAAAATGGTTTGGACTGCAGAAAAAATTAAATTATTAAAAAAGTTATGGCTTAAAGGGAAAAGCACAATTGAGATCGGTAAAGAATTGGGTATGTCAAAAAACGCCGTTGTGGGGAAAGTGCACCGTTTAGAATTAGCTTCTCGCCCTTCACCGATTAAAAAAAACCAAAAACAATCTGATCAAAAACAAAAAACATCGAAAAATCAAATTAAACAAGATAAAGTTTCTTTGATGGATTTAAAATTAAACTCATGCCGTTGGCCAATGGGTGATCCAAAAGATGAAGATTTTCATTTTTGCGGTGCCGATACAGTCACTGGTAAACCTTATTGTTCAGAACACTGCAAAATCGCTTATACATCCTTAAAAGAATTGACATTACAAAATGCCAAAGCCAAAAAGGAAAAAGAAGAAAAAGAGTCGGCTCAACTTGCTGAAGAAGAAGCTGATGCAATTGAAAGCACCCCTAAAAAAAAGAAAACAACTTCAAAAACTTCTTCTAAAAAAGCAGTAAAATAATGACATCACAAACTCAAAAATCCATTTGTTTGGTGGACGGCTCCGGATATATTTTCAGGGCATTTTATGCCCTTCCTCTTATGACACGGAGCGATGGAACTCCTGTTAATGCCGTATATGGTTTTATGAACATGTTGATGAGTCTTGTTTCAGAAAACAGATGTTCTCATATTGTTGTTGTTTTCGATGCCAAACGAAAAAATTTCAGAAATGAGATCTTTTCCGCTTATAAAGAAAACAGAAAGGAAACTCCCCCGGAACTTATCCCCCAATTTCCGCTTATCCGTCAGGCAAGTGATGTTTTAAATATCCCTTGGATTGAAATGGAAGGATATGAAGCAGATGATCTTATTGCTACTTATGCCAAAATTGCCACAGAAAAAGGATGGCATACGACCGTTATCTCTGCTGATAAAGATTTAATGCAACTGATGAATGATCATGTCTGTTTATATGACCCAATGAAAAAAAAGGTCATCACAAACGAAGATGTGATAAATAAATTCGGCGTATTACCAAATAAGGTAACCGATGTTCAATCTTTGATGGGAGATTCAACAGATAACATTCCCGGGGCAACAGGTATCGGACCAAAAACAGCTGCAGCCCTCATCAATGAGTTCGGTTCTCTTGAAAATTTGCTCAACAATTTATCTTCAATCAAGAATGAAAAAAGACGAACCATTTTACAAAGAGATAAAGAACAAATTTTGATTTCACAAAAACTCGTCACTTTGAATAATCAAGCACCGGTTTCAGATGATTTGTCCTGTTTTGAGGCAAAAGCTCCTCAAATTGATAAAATAAAATCGTTTTTGGTTGAAAACAACTTCAAGAGTTTACTTTCAAAAATTTCAAACTGGTCTTTTGAACGAACAAATGACGTTGTTGAAATCAAGAAAAGAGCAATCGTTCAAAAAAGGTATGAACTTATTCAAACAAAAGAGGCTCTGGAAAAATGGATTCAAAGTATCCAAGAAAAGAAAATTTTTGCCATTGACACAGAAACAACCTCTTTAAATACCCAAGAAGCCAAAATTGTTGGCATTTCTTTGGCAACAGAACCGGGGGTTGCGTGTTATATTCCCTTAAGACATGGGAAAAAAGACACGGATTCAAGTGATTTGTTTTCATTTAATGAGCCAGTTAAAAAACAAGAAAATCAACTTGATATCACTTTTGTATTGGAAAAGTTGAAACCTATTCTTCAAAATCAAGAGATCAAAAAAATCGGCCATAATATTAAATATGATATGCATATCTTTCAAAATGAATATGCTCCTCAACCTCTTAAAATTAATAAAATAGAAGACACAATGGTGTTAAGCTATGTTCTAAACGGCGTTGAACATGGGCACGGCATGGATGAACTGGCCACTCTTTATTTAGATTATACAACCATCAAATATCAAGACGTATGCGGCACCGGAAAAGATAAAATCACTTTTGACCAAGTAGAGCTTGACAAAGCCCTTGATTATGCCGCCGAAGATGCGGATATCACCTTGCGCTTATATCAAACGTTAAGTGAAAAATTAACAAATCCTGATTTAACAAAAATATATCAGGGAATAGAAATGCCACTTGTTTCAATTTTATTTGAAATGGAACGAGCCGGTGTTAAGGTAGATCAAAATCATTTGAGTTATTTAAAAATATTTTTTGCTCAGGAAATCAACAGATTATCAGAAGAAATTTATGAATTAGCCGGAGAACAATTCAATATCAATTCACCGGCTCAACTAGGTGATATCCTTTTTGAAAAAATGGGACTTCAAGGCGGTAAAAAAGGAGCAAAAGGCGCTTATTCAACGGACGTTAAAGTGCTTGAAACACTGGCAGAGGAAGGGCATCAAATTGCCAAAACAATGTTAGAATATCGCTCTATTTCAAAGCTGAAAAGCACTTATGTAGATTCCCTACTCGGATTGATGGATAAAAACAGTCGCTTGCATACCTCTTATATGCAAACAGTGACCAGCACCGGACGGCTTTCCTCAACAGACCCGAATTTACAAAATATTCCGATCAAAAATAAAGAAGGTAAAGAAATCAGGAAATCATTCATTGCCAAATCGGGATATAAACTTATGGCTGCCGATTATTCTCAAATTGAATTAAGATTAATGGCAGATGTCGCCAACATCAAAAATTTAAAGCAATCCTTCTTGAAAAATGAAGACATTCATACCCGAACAGCGGCCCAAATTTTCAACACACCGATTGAAGAAGTATCCTCTGATTTGAGACGTCAGGCAAAAGCTATAAACTTTGGCATTATTTACGGAATGAGCGCTTTTGGTCTATCCAATCAATTGGGTATTTCTCGAACCGATGCCGGAAAGTATATTGATGCATATATGAATGAATATCCGGAAATTAAAAAATATATGGATGAAACGATCAACTTTGCCATTCAAAACGGATATGTTTTAACTCCGTTTAAAAGAAAATGTTTTATCAGAGGTATTCAAGATCCTAAAACAAAAGGCCTTGCCTCACGTGCCGCTATAAATGCCCCAATTCAAGGCGGAGCGGCAGATATTATCAAAATGGCAATGATTCAAGTTTCAAAAAAATTAAAAGAAAACAATTTGGATGCCACTTTGTTGTTACAGGTTCATGATGAACTTGTTCTTGAAGTGAAAGAAGATCAAGTTGACCAAGTTAAACACCTTCTCAAAGAAACAATGGAAAATGCCGTTCATCTTTCAGTACCCTTAATTGTTGAAGTCGGTGTCGCTGATAACTGGAAAGATGCCCATTAAAAAAGCGAGTCAAAAGACCCGCTTTTTTTATATTCTCAACGTTAAAACTTGAATTCTAAACGGAGCATGCCAGAGTGGTCTGTATACTCTTTTCGATAAGTTCCGGAATATTCGAGTTTCAAGGTTGTCCGGTCGCCAAGGTCGGCTTCAACACCAAGAGAAACGCCCGTGTTTAAGCGATCAAGCGCTTCGCCGTTCACCGTATAGCTGGCACCATTGGCAAGGGTGTTAAGGGCACTGACATCATCAGAGATAATGTCATATCCAACGGTGACGCCGGCGGTTGGGCGAATAGCTCCCATATCCCAAGTGCCTTTAACCCCAACTAAAGCCGTTAAGTAATCGCTCCGAGTTCCGGCAACCGTTGTCCCCAAAGTATCGGTATAGCCCTCTTGTTTGACCGATAAGTAACGCATACCCACTTCCGGCGTGATAACAGCATTTTCAAGCTTGATGTCATAACCGGTCATCACTTGAGCGCCCCAAGAATCCACATCGTAAGAGGCTTTGCCCATACTTGAGAGGATTTGTTTTTCCTCTTCGTATTCGCCTCTTGAGAATGTTGCCAATCCAGAGACCCACCAAGCGTTTGGTTGATAATGCGCTGAGATAAAGCCGGTGTTCGTGTCAACTTCCGTTCGGCGCAAGTCTTCTTTGGCCGTTGTTTGACTGGTCGCATACCCAACGCCCAAAGTTAAAGTGTCCGTCACTTCACTTTGAATGCCAAGGACGGCGCCTTTTGAACGAGCCCTAAAGCCCTCGCCCATGCTGGATTTTATCCGATCATAAAGCCCTTTAATATAGACTTTGGCGCGCGGGTCCATGTCACCGCCTGAATGACCAATGGTTGTGCCATGCAACTCCGCTTGCACAACATTTTGCAAAGCAACCAAGTGTTCGCTGGCCACCGATTGTTCAATCGGTTGTTCTTTGGACCCAACAGATTTCAAAGCGTTCTTGGCTTTTTGCATAGAAGTCCCCTCATTTGATTGCAAAGCGGATAACACTTCCGTTTGCATGCGTTTAAATGCTTGATGAGATCCTTCTTTTTCCATTATTGCTGATAATGTTTTCCCCTCATTTTTTCCAACTTTAAGAGAAGATGCAAGCTCATTGGATGTTTTTTTGCTAATCTCATATGATCCGTTTTTAAGATCT
>JAZNVO010000250.1:0-2155 GCA_045592885.1 Alphaproteobacteria bacterium | reverse complement strand
TCCCAGTTCATAAATTTGTGAAGTCCGCCAAAAGAGGCAACACGTTCTGCTGTTGGGCGAAGCATCAGGTGATAGGTATTCCCCAAAATGATTTCGGCACCCGTTTGTTTGACGGATTCGGGTAACATTGCTTTGACAGTTCCGGCGGTTCCGACCGGCATAAATACAGGTGTTTGAACTGTTCCGTGTGCAGTTTCAAGTTCTCCTCTTCTGGCATTGTTTTGGGTGTTTTTAATTTGAAATTTTAGCATGGACAAATACTTCTTTCTGTGTTAAACTCGTTTTTAAATTTTTAAACATCATATCATATCGGAGATAAAAATTCAATGAAAAAAGAGATAAAAATAGGGTTGATTATATTTGCTGTTGCCATCATTTTAGGAGCTTTTTTGCTTTTTGCGGGAATAAACATGAGCACGACTCAAGTATGGGTTCTTGGAGCGGTATTAGTGTTTTTGTTGGCTGTTGCAGTTTGGGAGCTTTTATTGTCGTATACAGATTTTTTCAAGAATCACTCTTCCGTTATAGGGCTTTTCTTTGCTTTTTTATTAGCAATGGGGCTCAGGTCTTTTGCCTTTGAACCCTATAATATTCCGTCCGGATCAATGTTTCCAACTCTTCTTGTTGGGGATCATCTTTTTATTTCAAAATATCCCTATGGATATTCAAGATATTCATTTCCTCTTTCATTACCGCTGATTCCAAAGGGTAGAATTTTTGCCAAAAATCCTAAAATCGGAGATGTGGTTGTTTTTAGAGTGACGCCTGAATTAACGCCGACGGTTGAGACGGCTGTTGATTATATTAAGCGTGTGGTAGCACTTCCCGGTGATACTGTTCAAATGAAAAACGGTCGTCTTTATTTGAATTCGAAGGAAGTTAAACGGGAATATCTTTCAACGGTTAAAACCGAAATTGAAGGAAAGGATGTTTTATACACAAAGTATCTTGAAACGTTGCCAAACGGGGTGAAACATGAAATATATGAAATCAATGATATGATGCAATCGGATAATACACCGGTGATTAAAGTTCCGGAAGGTTATTTCTTTGCGATGGGCGACAATCGGGATAATTCATATGATAGTCGCTTTTTTGGGGTTGTTCCGCTTGAATATTTAGAAGGAAGAGCTGAAGTCATTTTTTATTCAAACAACGGACTTGGATGGTTTTTAGAGTTTTGGAAATGGCCTGAATTTATTCGGACGGAAAGATTGTTTACATCAATTAAATAAGGATATTTATGGTAAATCAAGCTGAAAATATTTTAAATGAAATAAAAGAATCAAAAAATTATAAAAAAGCACTGACACTTGCAAACGGTAATAAAGCAGCTGCTTACGAACAGCTTGAATTTTTGGGTGATCGAGTGTTGGGACTTGTAGTTGCGGATTTGATTTATCATCGCTTTCCGAATGAAAAAGAAGGGGTATGGGCCGTGCGGTTCACTTCATTGGTTAAAGAGGTGACTTTGGCAGAAATTGCAAGATTTTTAAAGCTTGACAAAGAGTTGATTACCAATGAATCTTATTTAAGAAAAAATAATTCTGTTTTGGCGGATGTATGTGAAGCTGTGCTGGGGGTTCTTTACCTTGAAAAAGGTCTTGAGACGGTCAAAAAGTTTGTTGAAGAAGTGTGGGCTCCTTTTTTTGAAAAGAAAATGCTAAAAGAAAAAGATTCAAAAAGCAAATTGCAAGAATGGGCTCAAAAAAATAAAAAAGTCATCCCGACATATGAAGTAATTTCAAAAAGCGGGTTGGATCACGCACCTGTTTTTGAAGTTGAAGTCAGTGTTTTGGATGTGGGGAGTAAAAGAGCAACGGGGACAAGCAAAAAAGAGGCTATGATAGAGGCGGCAAGATTGTTGTTGGAAGAGTGTTTGAAACTTAAGAGTAAAAAAGAAAAGAGAATAAAACATGATGATGAATAATATGAAGTTTGCATTTGTTGCCGTTTTGCACGCCGATTAGTACGAATAAGATGCATATTATTCAGTATTGTAGAAATCTTTTGCACAATTGTCACAATATATGCACTCTCAGACGTTGCAAGGCGTTAATATGCCGGTTATCAATTTGCATATCCGATGCGCAAATCAGTCCTGTTTTTCGGGCAGATTTCTGCTTTCAAGATAGTGGCGGTCCTGCGCGGAAAG
>JAZNVO010000249.1:0-5654 GCA_045592885.1 Alphaproteobacteria bacterium | reverse complement strand
ACAGAACCAAAAAAAGATATCAAAATCAATAAAAAGCCCTTGACAAAAGGAATTATATTATATATAATGCCGTTACTTATCGTCGTAAAGTTTAAAGAAAGGGTCCTATCATGAAAGTTCGTTGTTCATTAAAATCAGCCAAAATGCGCGACAAGGATTGTATCGTTGTTCGTCGCAAAGGCAGTGTTTATGTTATTAACAAGAAAAAGCCAAAATTGAAAGCTAAACAAGGTTAATCATAAAAAAATAAATAAGCCCCGAGAGGGGTTTTTTTATATCTTAAAAAAATAAAAACACAAAAAGAAACCCTCTCTGTTTTGATAAAAAAAATATATTTTTGTTTCTGACAAAGTATGCTATAATAAAAAGAGATATCATGAGGTGATAAAATGAAAAAAATTTTGATTTCAATTCTGGTGAGTGCTTTTTGTTTGAATACTGCCACCGCTTCAAAAGAAAATGGTTTTTGGGAAAAGCTCAAAAATGCCAATAACACAAAGCCTTCCGGATTGAAAAACACATGGGATAAAAATAACACCAACAAACAAAAGAAAAATAAGGGGAAAGAAAGATGAAAAAAATTCTAATCGCAATAATGATTGCCATTATTTGTTTACCATCAACTTCTGCTTTGGCTGCAAAAAAAAGCGGATTCTGGGGAAAACTTCAAAACGCCAACAACACAAAAGCCTCCGGTCTGAAAGACACTTGGAGCAATACGCCAGCTAGTTCAAACACATCCGGAAATACCAACAAAAATACGAACACTAAATAAAAAAATAAAAGAGAACGGTTTTATCCTTGCATTTCTTTTGAAAAATAATTTTTCAAATAAAAAGCCATATCCGTTTTTTCAAATTTGCCTCTGTAAAAATCATCTTTATCAAACCGAAGCCCACTGATTAATGCTTTTTTAGACACCCAAAGCCCCGTTTTTTCATCCACAAGCCATTCAATCGGCAACACTTCAATCCAATAAGGATCCCCAATTTGAACATCTTTTCCATTCGACAAAATCGAGTCGCTATCTGCCGGTCGCCCTTCAACACGAATATAACTTTTTTTATCGTGTTCATATACAAAATATTTTTTTTCCTTTAACCCCTTTTCATAATCGGTCAATCCAGCCGTGTCAAACGTAAAATATCGTTTTGTTTTTTTCAGTTCACGATTATGATACATTTTTTCAAGCAAATCAGCCAATTTTACCTTCACCGATTTTTGCGGATAAGTGCCAAAAAATGCCACGTTGATTTCCAAATCATTGGGGAGCAAAAGCTTTTTAATCACCGGATTTTTGATTTTTTGAGTCAAAGAGGGAAGTAACACAGGCCGAACCCCATCCCGTCGACGATTAGGGTAATAATAACACAAATCTCCTGCATGAGTCATTGTTCTGACAAGACCTAAATCCGGCAAACAAGATGATGTCCAAATATAACCGGAACGCTCTCCTTCAATTGTTGTGCCGGCACTACCAAGCCATCCACCCAAAACGATAGCTAAATCACTTAAAGCTGTTTTTGTGCCATAAATTTTGAGAACGTCTAATGCCGTTTCACCCCAAATTTCTTCTTCCGTTAAAAGCGTTATCTGAACCATAAGAACCCCTCCTATTCTTATAGAATAACACTTTTTCAACATTTTGACAACAAGAAAAATTTATCTTCCACTACGTTGCATTTCGCGCATTTGATGATAAATTTCAACCACACACTCTTGTTCATATTTATATAACATTTCACGATATCTACTATTGCGAGATAAATAATCCGAAGCACGCAATCCTTTTTTGTTTTTTAAAAAGGGATTCGGATGATAGGCTAAAACCTCTTCCATTCTTAAACCGATAAGACAATTTTCATCAGTGTATAGCGCCATTTTATGCAACAAAGTATCGCCATTTTCATCCGTTGAGTTAATCAATTCAGGATGATTTTGCAACTGCGCCTTTACACCACTCAAATAATATTCACAATCATCAAATCCCGGATGATAACGATAGTTTGAAAAAGCTTTTTTAATTTCTTGTTGCAAAACATTATTTTTAAAAAAATTTTCGGTCGATATAGCCCTCATTCCATCAACCGGGTTTATCGATATTTCTGTTGCCATAAAAAAATCCTTTCATATAGAAAAAATATCCGTTTCGAATACAAAAATCTGTCAATATTTTTATATAATACATAAGAAAAGTAATTTTGTCAATTAAAAACCGCCCCTAAAAGGAGCGGTTTAATATTGATAAAGAAATTTTTGTTGACAAGGGGGAAACTATTTCTTTTCAATTCTGTCAACATCAATTTCAGGGGCATGCATAATTTCTTTATCAACTTCACCATAAATTGTGACCAAATCTGCCGGAGTTACCGTCAAACCATTCCAATCATCATTATCAATTTCAATAATGATGGCGCCAGTTGAATCTCTGAACTGATATTTTTCTTTTGCCGTTTCTTTTTCAATATGACCGGTCAATTGAACAAGAGTGTCATCTTTTGCATTCAATGCTGCTGCAACAGTTGTAACACCTGTGGATGGCCCTTTAAATCCGCCTTGAGATGCCGGTGCATTCGGTTCAAAGCCGGCACTAGCACCACATGAAACTGCGATTGAAAGAGCAAAAAGTGATGTATAAATAATTTTTTTCATTTGAACTCCTTAATAATAATAGTTATCATTAACAATAAAAATATATATTAAAAAAAATCAAAAAAAAATATTTTTTTATAAAAAAAAGTTTTTTTCATATTTTTGTCATAAAAATAAGTCTTTTTTTTATAAATTCAAGAAAACGGATATAAAAAAACGGGTGACAAGCACCCGTTTTTCTTAACAAAAATAATTTTAAGCCCTCAATTCAGCACCGGTTGCTTTTTGAACGGCATTAATGATTTGAACACTCAAAATTTCAATTTCTTTATCCGTCATTGTTTTTTCAAACGGAGAAATCATCACTTGAATAGCCAATGATTTTTTGTTTTCTGGCAACTTATCACCTTCATAAACATCAAAAACGACCACATTCGTGATTTTTTCTTTATCCACATTTGAAATAGCAGAAAGAACTTTTGCTGATTCAACATCTTTATCCATCACAAAGGCAAAATCTCTTGCGAACGGCATTAAGTTTGAAATTTTTAAAAGTTTTTGGGCTTTTGATTTTGTCCGTGATTGAGGCACGTTATCCATATAAATTTCAAAAGCCACAACCGGTGTTTTAATATCAAAAACTTTCAAAATCTTTGGATGAATTTCTCCAAAGTGAGCCACCACATTTTTGCCCAATACAAAAGAACCGGAACGACCCGGGTGATACCAAGAAGGAGCTCTTCTTGCCACCTGAAGATTTTTAGGTGCATCAATGGCCAAAAGTCCTTCCAATGCATCGGCTTTTGCATCAAAAACATCAACCGATCTATTATCGGTTAAGAAATGTCTCGGATAAAAACTGCCTGCTCTGACTCCGGAAGCAACCATTCGTTGTTCATTCGGCACTGTTGAATAAAATTCAGGCCCAACTTCAAACAATTGCACATCTTTAATCCCGCGATCTTGATTGCGTTTCACGGCTGACAACAAATTCGGCACCAAACTTGGACGCATTTCATCCAAATCAGAAGCAATTGGATTTGAAATCAAGATGCCTTTTGAATCAAAATATTTGGCCAGTTTAGAATCCATAAAGGACCAGGTAATAGCTTGATTAAGGCCTTTGGCCGCCAAAGCTCTTCTGATCGCAATTTCTCTTTTTTGATGGGGCAATAAAATGCTTGTTGTAAGCTCTTCAGGTCTTAATGGAGCAACCGGCAATTCATCAAGGCCATAAATCCTGACCACTTCTTCAACGATATCTGCTTTTAAACGAACATCATTTAAACGCCAAGACGGAACTTTGATTTTGTTTCCCATAACTTGAAAACCGAGTTTTTCAAGAATTTCAACCGCTTTTTCTTTTGCAACCTCAAATCCGCACAAGCGTTTGATTTCATTAAAATCAAAATCAATTTCATGGGTTAAATCAATGCCTTTACCAACAACGATTAAATCAGAAGCTTCCCCACCACAGATGGACAAGATGAGTTCTGTTGCCCGATTGTTTCCACTAACTTGTGAAGCGGAATCAATTCCGCGTTCAAATCGTGTTCTTGAATCCGATTCGACATTCAAAATTCGACCCGTTGAAGCAATTGAAATCGGGTTAAAATAAGCAGATTCCAAAAAGACATTCACTGTTTCATCCGTACATCCTGTTTCTTCACCACCCATAACACCCGCAATACTTTGGGCTTTTTCTTGATCGGCAATCACAAGCATACCTTCTTTTAAGGTATATTCTTTTTCATCCAAAGCTTTTAATGTTTCCCCTTCTTTGGCAGAGCGAACATAAAGATCACCTGTTAACTTATCAGCATCAAAAACGTGCAATGGCCGGCATTCAGCCAAATTCAAATAATTTGTGATATCCACTAAAGCAGAAATTGGACGCACCCCCATTGAAATCAAAAAATCTTGCATCCATTTCGGACTTGGACCGTTTTTAACATTACGAATATAACGCCCCGCAAATTCCAAACAGGTTTCATCTTCAATGTGAACATTAATCGGTGATTTAAAAGCACCTTGAATATTCTTTGGTTCTTCAAAAATATATTCCCCGATGCCGGTAGCTGCTAAATCTCTTGCAATCCCTTTGACACCAAAACAATCACCTCTATTCGGTGTAACATTCACGTCAAAAATCACATCAACATTGAACACTTTTGAAACAGGTGTACCGGCCGGCAAATCCGTTTTCAAATCAATGATACCCGAATGATCCGCACCCAAATTCAGCTCTTTTTCAGAACAAAGCATACCAAAACTTTCAACCCCACGGATCACACCTTTTTCCAAACATTCACCATAGCAGGGAATCATCACCCCTGGCACAGCTAAAACAGATTTCATCCCCTCATAAACATTTGGAGCACCACAAACGATTTGAAGAATTTCTTGCCCGTTTGACACCCGTAAAATATGCAACTTATCAGCATTTGGATGATTTTCAACCGCTTTGATTTCGCCAATTACAAACCCTTCCAATTGAGAGGCATTGTCAATCACTTCTTCAACTTCCAAACCGATTGAGGTTAATTTGTCGGCAAGGTCTTGAACCGTTGCTTGTGTTTTCAAATATGTTTTTAATGCACTTAATGAAACTTTCATCGTTTTGATCCTCCGTTCAAACTCAATCCGCTCGTGTTTGTCGGAATATCAAGCGGCAAGAACCCATAATGTTTGATCCAACGCATATCTGCGTCAAAGAAACTTCTTAAATCAGGAATGCCGTATTTAAGCATAGCAAACCGGTCAATCCCACATCCGAAGGCATATCCTTGATATTCATCCGGATCTAATCCACAGTTTTTAAGAACATTCGGGTGAACCATTCCGCACCCCAACAATTCACACCAACCGGCACCTGATTTGATTTTGAATTCACCATTTTCTCTCGAACACCCGACATCGGCTTCATAAGAAGGTTCCGTGAACGGGAAGTAACTCGGGCGAAAACGCAAAGCCACATCATCCGTTTCAAAAAACAATTTCATAAATTCAACCAATGTTGTTTTTAAATGAGCCAGATTTGTTTTTTTATCAATCACAAGCCC
>JAZNVO010000248.1:0-3452 GCA_045592885.1 Alphaproteobacteria bacterium | reverse complement strand
TCAAACCTTAAACGAGAACTATCAAGTTTTGATTAAAATGGAGTTTTTTAAGCCAATTCAAGTTTCTGTTGATTCATCTGTTATTATTGAAACGGATGGATTGTTGGGATCGAAACATATTGAAATTGTTCCGGGTGCTGATGAAACGTTTTGTGTTTCTGGTGATGAACTTGAATATACACAAGATGCTTTAATTTTGAGTGATTTAATGGATAAAGTTAATGCATATATGCGGGAGAAGAAAAAGAAAGAAGAACCTGTTCAAACTGAACCCGTTACAAAAAATGTAACAGATGTAAATGAAAAAGAGGAGAGTATGGAATGAAAAAGAATCCGGTTGAAACAATTTTAGGCTTTTGTGTGTTGATTTTTACGGGTGTTTTCCTCTTTTTTGCGGGCTCTCGGGTGGATACAAAAGCCGTTGAAGGATATCATGTTAACGCCAATTTCTTGAAAATCGGTGGATTAGAAGTAGGGGCTGATGTTCGCATTGCCGGAATTAAAGTTGGCTCTGTTTTATCAACAACGTTGAATGAAGATGATTATACAGCTGATGTGGTGATGAGTATTGATAATTCCGTTTCATTGCCGGAAGATACCGAAGCTGCTGTTTCAGATGTGGGTGTAATGGGGGGAAAGTATATTTCATTAACACCGGGGAAAAGTAAAGTTTTGCTAAAAGATAATGGTAAAATCAGCAAGACAAAAGATTATAAATCTCTGGAAGACAGTGTTTCTGAATTTATCTTTCTTTCAACAAATTAGGGTTTTATAGATGAAAAAAATATTATTGGTTGGAATGTTTTTCTTTTGTGGTTCTGTATATGCAAACGATATTTCAACAAAAACGATGATGATTCGCGGTGTTGATAAGGTAACCGGACATGTTTCAACGGTCGAAGCAAAAGTTCACGAACCGCTTGAATTTGGTTCTTTGACAATTGTTCCTGAAAAATGTTTGGCAAATCCACCGGAAGAAACACCTGAAAATGCTGCCTTTTTTCGTATTTTTGAAAAAGATGAGCAAGGTGTTCAGCAAACGGTTTTTAACGGTTGGATGTTTTCATCAAATCCGGCTTTATCTGCTATGGAACACCCCAGATACGATATTTGGGTTTTAAATTGTGTCCAAGAAGATATTCATTCAAAAATTATATCTCCGGAAAAAATTTCTAAAGAAGATGATTTGAATTTGGTTGCCGAGGATGATAATCCGGCATTGAGTGAAGACATTGAAGACTGATTTTTATAAAAAAAGAGCTGTTTTTAAAAAAAAGTATTGATTTTTCTTTTTTTATCGTGTATAAAATAGCTCTCAATGAATCTATGGAGTTAAAAATGAAAAAAGATATTCATCCGGATTACCACGAAATTACAGTTGTTATGACAGATGGCACAGAATTTAAAACACGCTCAACTTTGGGTAAAGAAGGTGCTGTTGTTCGTTTAGATATTGATCCGTTATCACATCCGGCTTGGACAGGTGTCTATCGTATGATTGATACAGGTGGTCAATTAGCGAAATTTAACAAAAAATTTGCTGGTTTTAAAGCATCATAATCTTTTTACTATTATTTTAGTTAAAGGTTTTAAAGAAGAGGCATTGGTTACAATGTCTTTTTTTTATCTGAAATTTTAGTTCAAATAATCAGCTTGGAACCCAATCACTGATATTAAAGATGAAAAAATAATTACCGTTGCATTGTCTGAGATGAGTGAGTCTATAAATCAGTATCCAATTTATAAACAGGTCGTTTTTTTTATGATGTGTGGATCAACAAGTTCAGTTAATATAATATGAGTATCTTAATGAAAAACCGCCGGCTTAGCCGGCGGGTTCCTTTTTTAAGGACTTCTTATTCTTGCCCTCGAAAGAGAGTTAGAAGCTGATTGATTGCTTTCTGATTTACTTTAACTTTCAATTTGTTTAAATAATCATTAAATACGGCTTCATTTAATGCGTTTGCATTAATTTGTTGCTCTGAAATTTTTGTTGTTGATAAATCAATGTCTTTCTTGTTGAAATCCGGTAATTTGATTTGATCAACAGTTAAAATGATTGCGCCTTGGTTATTTGGAGCCAAAGTGAAAGATGAATTTTTCAAACCGGTACCTTGACTGAAAATTTGTTTTAGATGCGGTTTGAATAGGTTATGATCACTGGATCTTGTGAGGCCTATTGCTTTTTCAAGCTTGAAGGAACCGGTGGTATCATTTGCTAATTGTTCAAGGGGTGTTCCATTTTTTGCTTTTTGAGTTAAAGACTCAACAATAGAAGCAAATTTTTCTTTTTGTTTTTCGGTGATGTAAAGTTGTATGACATCACCTTTAACACTTTCAAAAGGTTTTACCCCAACCGGATCAATTTCAAGGACTTCCCCGATTAAATATCCGTTATTATGCTCAATTAAAGAAGAAATGTCTCCTTTATTAAGGGTGAAAATTTCTTTCATTAAGTCAGCAGAAACTTGTTGATTTAGAATACCATTTGTGTCGGTTCCGGCAATATCAAGAAGGGGCAGTTCGGTTACTTGAAGTGACAAACTTTGAGCTGTTTCTTGTAAGGATTTTCCTTCTCCTAACATATCTTCAACTTTACGGGCGATTTCAGCTAATTTATCATAGGCTTTGTCGTTGATGAGTTTTTGTTTGATTTCTGATTTAACAATAGCCTCATCTGATTTGACGGCATCTTTAATATCTTTGATATAAAAGACTTGCCATCCGACAGATGTTTCAATTGGTTGTGTTAATGTTCCTTTTTGTGCATTAAAAATAGGTTCTTGTAATGCTTCTGCCAGTTGATTTTTTTGTGTAAAACCAAAATATGTTGCCTCTTTATTTTGACCGAGAGCTTGAGCTTGTTCTTCAAAATTGGCTGGAGAAAGATTTGTTAATGCCTTGTCGGCTTCTTCTTTTGTTTTAAACAAAATTTGGAGCAATTCTCTTTCTTCTGGTTGATCATATTTGTTTTTTTCAAATTCGTATGAAGCATTGATGTCTTCTTCTTTTATCTCAATGAATTGATCCATCATGGATGGTGTTAGTTGAAGCATTCGAATTTTTCTATATTCCGGCTTCATAAAGTTTTCACTGTATCCTTCATAATAATTCATCAAATCTTCTTGAGAAGGGGTTTCTGAAATTTTGATGTTTTCCGGTTTTAAAAATAATGAGGTAACGTCTCTTAATTCATTAAAAGATAGATAAGAAAGCTTGTTAATCGGTTGTGTTTCATATGCAATGTCGGATAAAGTATCTTTTAGATGATTAAATGAAAGGGTATCTTTTAACTGATAGGCAAGACCTGTTTCGGAAAGACCTCTTTGCGATAAAAAAGCATAAAAAATATTTTTATCGAAATTTCCGAGAGCATCTTTAAAAATCGGATTGTTCTCAACATATTTTTGAACGGCTTCGTTTGATGCAGCCAATCCCAAATCTTCTTTTAT
>JAZNVO010000247.1:0-10202 GCA_045592885.1 Alphaproteobacteria bacterium | reverse complement strand
CCGCTTGGCCTCCGACTTGCTTTTTGTTCTCCTGTAGAACAAAGAGCCGCATCCATTTTCTTTTGCGCATGAACAACTTTAAAATCAGCCGTATGCGGACCCGAAACCGTTCCACCATCAGCATAAATTTTCCTTGATTTTTTAAGCTTTTCAAAAAATAATTCTTCCGTTTGAACAGCACTTTTTTCCAACAATAATTGCTCAACAAAACCGGTCAAAATAATTTCAGCCGTCGGAAAAGTATCCGCAACCGGCTCTTTCAAATTTTGACTCATCCGATCAATCACATCCAATCTGGAAGCAGCAATTGCAACCCCATACGAAACAAGCTGTTCTTCAAGGCCGGTTAACCAACTGTTATCAAATCTACCTTCCCGAAGCAAACAACTCCACTGTTTGAAAACAGCATTATATTCACTTAATCTACCGGCATGAGTTTCATCAAATGCCTGAACAAGCCTGTCCAAAAAACGTCGTCTTGCTTGTGGATCTCCGCAAAAAAGCCTGTCTTGAGCAGGGGTCAACCATAAACATTTGAAAACTTTTGCTAAATCACTTTGTTTTGAAGTATTTTTTCCATCAATACGAACTTGACGACGCTCTGACCCATCAATCGTTCCCGTTCCAACCTGTGCCACAAGACCCGTCATATTTACCTTTGCCGAAACACCCCATCTGTTCGGTAACTGTGTTACATCAGAAGGAGATAAAAAATCTTGTGAATCTCGTTTTGAAACATCACTTAATCTTGCAGATCGAAGACCTTTCCCAGGTGTCAAAAATGAAATTGCTTCTAAAATATTTGTTTTTCCGGCACCATTGTGACCCGTCAAAATAACCGGTTCAAAAGATGAGCTCAAATCCATATTCAAAAAAGAATATGATCGAAAGTTCGTTAACCGCAACTGTTCAATACCGGATTTAAAACTCATCTAAAAAACCTTTATTTAAACACGCATCGGCATCAAAACAAACAAAGAGGCATTATCTGTTTCATCCTGCAAAATAACTGGACTTGTCCCGTCTTGCAGTTTCATACGAACCGTATCACCTTTAACTTGACCCAAAATATCAAGCAAATAACGATAGTTAAAACCGATTTCAAGAGCATCATTATCATAAACAGCATCCATTTCATCTTCAGCTGATCCTTCATCGGCCGAAGCTGCAAAAACTTGCAACAAGCCATTTGAAATAGACAATTTAATCCCTCTTGATTTTTCGGAAACAACAGCGACACGTTCAATCACATTTGTAAGTGTTTTTACATCAGCTTGCAAAATTTTATCATTATTCACGGGAATAACTTTTTCATATTCCGGATATGTTCCATCAATCAAACGAGAAGACAAAACAACATCATCTAACACAAAACGAATTTGATTTGCTGAAAGAGAAATTTCAACTTCACCATTTGATTCGGTTGCCAATTTTGACAACTCATTGATTGTTTTTCTCGGAATGATAATCCCCGGCATTCCTTGAGCACCTTCCGGCAAACGAATACCCGAACAAGCCAATCTGTGCCCATCTGTTGCAACAGCCGTCAAATGAGATTCTTCCCCGGTTTTTTCATGCATATAGATACCATTCAAATTGTATCTTGTTTCTTCCATTGAAACAGCAAAACCTGTTTTCGCAATCAAGCCAACCAAATCAGCCGCCGTCATTTTAAATGTAAACGGCGTATTTTCTTGTGTCATGGAAGGGAATCCTTCTGCCGGCAAACTGGCCAACACAAATTTGGAACGACCGGAAACAAGCAACACTTGAGAACTTTCTTCCAAATAAGAAAGTTGCACTTGAGAACCTTCTGATAATTTTTTCACAATGTCATAAAGCTTGTGAGCCGGAATTGTAACAGCGCCTTGACTTTCAACCGCAGCCGGAATGCGTTCGGTAATTTCAATTTCATTATCCGTTGCCCGAAGCAAAACTTCATCAGCTCCTGCTTCAATTAAAACATTTGAAAGAACAGGAATGGTTTGCCGTCTTTCCACAACACTTTGAATGTGAGAAAGAGACTTTAACAAAAGACCCCGTTCAATGGTTAATTTAATCATTTTAAACTTCCTCTTTTTCTTAAATTTGTTGATTTAGATACCGTTATTAAAAATAAATAAAACAGCTAGAGTTACTATAGAATATTTTTTCAAAAAAAGACACAAAAAAAACACTTTTTTAAAACTTTTTTCATATTTTTTGATAAACATCTTTTTTTTAGAATAAAAAAAGGTTATAAGGATAAAAGCTAATGGGAGACAAACAGAATGAAAAAATATGAATTATCTGCACAAGAAGTATATAAAGAAAGTCAATTAAGTGACGAAGATTTAAAGGATTTTCCACGTGAAAGCCCTATTTTGGGACAGGATTTGGCTTTGGAAGCAATCAGTTTTGGCGCCAAAATCAAAGCCAGTGGTTATAACGTGTTTTGCACCGGGCCAAAGGGTGTTGGGCGAACTGTTTTAACACTTCAAACACTCAAAAACTTCGCCGCAACACAAAAAACACCTGATGATTGGTGTTTTATTCACAATTTTGAAACACCTCATCAACCGATTGCCCTCAATTTTCCGGCAGGACTTGGAAAAACATTTGTGCGTGATATCAAAAAAATGTCAAATGCTCTTCGAATGCACTTAACCGGTCTTTTCACAGATGAATCATACAAAATACAGGTTGCCCATTTAGAACAACAATGCAGTAAAGAAAAAGAAAATTATTTTTCTGTTTTGCAAAAAGCAGTTGAAGATAAAAACGTGACTTTAATGCGTGTTCCGACCGGTGTAACAGTTGCTCCTGTTAAAAAAGGAAAAATCTTAACACCGGCTGCTTTTAACAAATTACCGAAAGAAGAAAGAAAATCCATTTTAGATCAATTAAAAGCGTCCCAAAAGAAATTGGAAGCCACCATTCAAGATACTCCGAACTGGGATACGGCAATGCAAATTGCTTTGGAACAACTGCATATTGATATGGCTTCAAAAGTTTTGAATGCCATTATAAATCCAATCAAAAAAACATATCAAAAAAACAGCCAAATTCAAATCTATTTGGAATCAATCAGAGTGGATATTTTAGACAATATAGCGCTATTGGCCGCTCAAAGTAATGAAGCAAATCTTGAAACGGTTACAGAGCAAATTAATGATATGTTTACAAGATATGCCGTTAATCTGTTCGTTTCTCATAAACCGGATGCCGGCGCACCGGTTATTCATCTCAACCACCCAACACTTTCAAACTTGGTTGGTCGAATTGAAAGGCAACAACACTTAGGGTCTTTAACAACAGACTTTTCACTTATCAGACCTGGAGCACTTCACCTTGCAAATGGAGGATTTTTAGTTATTGAAGCAAGAGAATTACTTCAAAATGAACACACTTGGAATGCTTTAAAGCGCGCACTCTTTTCAAAACAAATTAAAATTGAATCCGGAACAGATGACAATTCTGTTTTCACAATTGTATCATTAACACCGGCCATTATTCCGCTTTCAATTAAAGTTGTTTTAATCGGAGAGACCGATCTATATTATCTTTTGATGGACAGAGACGATGAATTCGGCGAATTATTCAAAATTCAATCTCGTTTTGCCGAAAAATTAGAACGAACCAAAGAAAATGAAAAAATTTATGCACAAATTTTAACAAACTTTGCCCGTAATGAAAAATTAAAACCGTTTTCTCCAAACGCCATGCGTCGCATTATGGAATATACTTCCCGCTTGGCAGGTGACAACACATACTTAAGCACATTTATGACACATGTGAATGATTTGATGAGAGAAGCCAATTTCTTTGCTTTACAAACACGAGCAAAGCAAGTGGAAGTCACTCACATTAACAAAGCTTTGGAAGCAAAACGATCCCGTTCCGGTTTTATGCAAAAAGAGATGATGGAAATGATAAAAAAAGGAACAATTTCCATTTCAACAACCGGAAAAAATGTCGGACAACTCAATGCTCTGGTTGTTCATGATTACGGCTCCTTCTCATTTGGAAGACCAAACAAAGTGACGTGCCAGGTTCGCTTGGGTCACGGGGATTTAATTGACGTTGAAAGAGAAGCTGAATTGGGTGGCTCACTTCATTCAAAAGGCGTCTTGATTTTATCATCCTTCTTGGCTGGAAGATTTTCAAAAGGAGAACCGCTTTCTTTGGATGCTTCTTTGGTTTTTGAACAGTCTTATTCAGAATTAGATGGCGATTCAGCTTCTTCAACGGAGCTTTATTGTTTACTTTCGGCAGTCGGTGATATTCCCATTAATCAATCCATTGCTGCAACAGGCTCTGTCAATCAATTGGGACATATTCAAGCCGTCGGTGCCGTTAATGAAAAAATTGAAGGATATTTCACAGTTTGCAAACAAAAGGGGTTGACCGGTGAACAAGGCGTTATTATCCCAAGATCCATTGTGCACAATCTGATGCTCAAACCGGAAGTTGTTTCTGCAGTTAAAGACGGAAAATTCCATATCTATGCAGTCAATACCGTTGACGAAGGAATGGAAATCTTAACCGGCCTTCCGGCTGGTAATTTGGGCAAAAACGGTCAATATCCGCCCAAAAGTATTAATGGTATTATTGCTAAACGCCTCAATGACTTTTTCAAAAAATCACAAGAGGCGGAAAACACTCTTAAACAATCAAAAACAAACAAAACAAAAAAAGGGCGGAAATAATCCGCTCTTTTTTTAACTGCCTTTCTAACAAAAACCCGTTTATTCTCTTTCAAGTTGTTTGATAATTCGCAAAGGAATCAAACTTTGTTGATGAACAGGTAAGGTTTCAATAAATGACAATCCAGTTTCTTCCATTCCTCTTTTAAAACATTTTTCAAGAACAGTTAAAGTGAAGCGAGACTGATGACTTCTTTTTTTCTTAATTTTATTTAAATGCCTTGCAATAATTGAAAAATCTTCTTTTTGAATCGGCAAATATCCACGATGACCTAACATAAAATTCATTAACTTGGCGGCAAGCGGTGTTTTTTGAATATAATACAAAACATTTTTAAAAGTATCTCTTCTGATATTTCTTAAAATCCGATAACTTTCAAAAGGGGGCAACGTTACTGTAGAGAGTTTATCCCATAACAGTTTTGCAATCGGCAAATTTCTTTTTCGAAGTGCAAGCAACACCGGATTTTCCTTTTTTTTGTTATAAGCTTGAAACCAAAAAGGATTTTGCTTTGTTAACAAATCAACCATTTCTTTATCATCGTTTTGAATAGCAAGATGAATCAAAAAATTCCCCTCTTTATTTTTAAAAGACAAAATGTCTTCCCCTTGGGCAATCATTTTTTTCAAACCGTCAATATCTTTTGATAACACTAATTTTTCTTGTAACACAAAACGCTTTAATCCTGCTAAGACATATTTTTTATATTCTTCGGCAAGCCCATATCCGGCTTTTATTTTTTTTGTAACAGCATTTTTATCTTCAAATAAAGTTAATAATTTTTGAAAACTTTTCTCCCCTTTGGTATTAAAATAAAGCTGAATAAATTCAGTAATAAAATTTGTAACATCAACACCTTCCTCTGATTTTTGAAATTCTCTTGAAGTGTCCGAAAAATATCCCCGAAAATGATGATCATCTGTTTCAACTCTTAAAATTTTTTCAGCAGATAAAACAAGTTCATTATCACTCAAAAACGTTAAAGCCCCTTCATCTTGATTTCTTTTTTTTGTGTTAATAAAGGCGTGAAAATTTTTATAATGCCAATTAAGTTCTTTTTGTTTATCAGAATATGAAACAATATGCAAAACACTTGTCTTTGACCTTTGCATAAAAAACCGACTGGATGTTGCAAGCGTTGTAAAAGAAGTTAAAATATTTTTTTTCTCTTCCGATGAAAAACCCATTGTTTTTAATTTTTTTTCAAACCGCTCTGCCATATTATAAGCAACAAATCCGCCATAACAAAAGGTTACAATCAAAAGACGATTAAGCATAGAACAAATTTCTTGTGCTGACCTTTTTTTAGCATTTTCATCAAACAAAATCGGCATAAAAAATTTTTCAAAAAGAGAGGAAAAATCTGCCTCTTCAGGCAACTCCTCTAATGGAATGGATGATTTCAAATCTGTTAAAATACCGTTTCGTTTTAAACTACGCAAACGATGGGTCGGCAATCCGACATCATTATAATAAGCGCATAAAACATCCGTATCAGAGGAAAGTTTATCTCCCATAGCCAACAAAAAACGTTTCACACATCCATTTGCGTGATGCGCTCTATCAACCATACCGCCCGGCAAAATCAATACAACATTTCCTGTTTTTGGAAACAAAAAAGAACTCTCATCTTTCCAATGAGTTATTTCTTGAGATAAATCTCTTTTTCCTAAAAAAATCTGATTAAGCATTGCCAAAAAAATTAAATGTTATCCCACAATTTCTTAATTTGGGATAAAAAGTCTGTGCACGCTTCTTGAGTTTCTTCTTTAGATTCCAAAGCAAATTCCTTAAGCAATTCTTTTTGCCTTTGCGTCAAATGCTTTGGTGTTTCAACTTTAAGAGAAACATATAAATCACCGAAAGAGGAACTTTTCAAAATCGGCATACCTTTCCCTTTTAACTTCACCTGATGACCCGATTGAGTGCCGGCTTTAATCTCTAACTTTTCTGTTTTTCCACTCATTGTCGGCACCTCTATTGTGCCCCCTAAAGCTGCCGTTGTCATCGGAATTGGAACTTCACAATAAAGATTGGCCCCTTCTCTTTCAAAAATCTCGTGATTTTTTACTGTTAAAAACACGTATAAATCGCCGGCCGTTCCACCATTTTGACCAACATGTCCTTCACCGGCCAAACGCATTCTGATACCGGAATCAATCCCTTTTGGAATATTAACTTCCAATGTTCTTTTTTTGCGAACTCGTCCTGTTGCTTTGCATTTTGAACAAGCATCTTTAACCTTTTTACCCGTTCCGTTACAAGTTGGACAATCGGTATCAACAACAAAAAAGCCCTGTCTTTGGCGAATGTGACCATACCCACCGCAAGTATCACATTGCTCCAAACTTTTACCGCCCTTTCCATCACAAGAATCACAGGCAACATAAGTTTCAATATCAATGGATTTTTTAAGTCCGTCATAAGCCTCTTGCAATGAGATTTCGAGATCATATCTTAAATCAGAACCACGATTAACACGAGGTTCGCCTGATGAACGAGATCGACCGGTAAATCCCGAAAACATTTCTTCAAAAATACTTTCAAAACCCGTTCCCGAACAATCAAATCCACCAAAGCCGGCACCCCCACCAGCTCCATTCATCCCACTGGTATAGGCTTGATGTCCATATCTGTCATAAGCAGCTCTTTTTTGATCATCTTTCAAGACTTCATAGGCTTCATTAATTTCCTTAAATTTTGCCTCTGCTACCGTATCACCCGGATGATAATCCGGATGGCATTCTTTTGCTTTCACACGAAAAGCCCTTTTAATTTCATCAAATGAGGCCGTTTTTCCAACGCCTAACAAATCATAATAATTTTGTGTTGTCACGGGTTTTACCTTTTTATATCAAACTTAATTTTTTTCATCATACCATTATATGGTTTATTTTGCAAGCCCTACATAAGTTCTTAAACAAAATAAAAAAGAGGCATTGAGTTTTCACTCAATACCCCCTTTTTTTCATGTTAAAAAATTATTTTTTAACTTCTTCAAAATCGGCATCAACAACCGTATCATCAGCTTTTGTTTCACCGGCTGTATCTGTTGTAGCAGACGAATCACCTGCTTGAGCTTGACTTGCCTTATACATTGCCTCACCCAATTTTAAAGAAGCTTGTGTTAATGCATTTGTTTTTTCTTTAATTTTTTCTGCATCATTGCTATCTAAAACATCCTTCAACTCTTGAACAGCCTTTTCAATTGTTTCTTTTTCAGATGACCCAATTTTATCTCCATGTTCTTTAAGTTGTTTTTCCGTTTCATGAATCATGGCATCCGCATGATTTCTAGCTTCAATTGCTTCTTTAATCTTCTTATCTTCTTCAGCGTGTTGTTCAGCTTCTTTGATCATTTTTTCAATGTCATCATCTTTCAAACCGCCGGAAGCTTGAATACGGATATTTTGCTCTTTACCGGTAGCTTTATCTTTTGCTGAAACATTGACAATACCATTGGCATCAATGTCAAATGTCACTTCAATTTGAGGCATACCACGTGGTGCCGGTGGAATACCGATGAGATCAAATTGGCCAAGCAATTTATTATCACGTGCCATTTCGCGTTCACCTTGATGGACTCTGATTGTCACAGCTGTTTGACCATCTTCGGCCGTTGAGAAAACCTGACTTTTCTTTGTCGGAATGGTTGTGTTTCTATCGATCAAACGGGTAAATACACCACCCAATGTTTCAATACCGAGTGAAAGTGGTGTCACATCAAGCAACAAAACATCTTTCACATCACCTTTTAACACACCCCCTTGAATGGCTGCACCCATTGCAACAACTTCATCCGGATTAACCCCTTTATGCGGTTCTTTACCAAAGAAGTCTTTCACAATTTCTTGAACTTTTGGCATACGTGTCATACCACCGACCAAAATAACTTCATCGATATTTGAACGAGAAAGACCAGCATCTTTTAATGCTTTTTCCATTGGTCCTTTTGTTCTTTCAAGCAAATCTTCAACCAAACTTTCAAGTTTTGCTCTTGTTAATGAAACATTCAAGTGTTTCGGCCCAGTGGCATCAGCCGTAATAAACGGTAAATTAATATCTGTCTGCGTTGCAGATGACAATTCGATTTTTGCTTTTTCTGCTGCTTCTTTCAAACGTTGCAGAGCCATACGATCTTTTCTTAAATCAATGTCGTTTTCTTTTTTGAATTCGTCTGCCAAATAATCCATAATACGGGCATCAAAGTCTTCACCACCCAAGAACGTATCCCCATTTGTGGCTTTCACTTCAAAAACACCATCTCCGATTTCCAAAATCGAAACGTCAAAAGTTCCACCACCCAAGTCATAAACAGCAATCATTCCGGATTTCTTTTGATCCATCCCATATGCTAAAGCAGCGGCTGTTGGCTCATTAATGATACGAAGAACTTCAAGTCCGGCAATTTTACCGGCATCTTTTGTTGCCTGACGTTGAGAATCATCAAAATAAGCCGGAACGGTAATAATGGCTTGAGTGATTTTTTCACCCAAATAACTTTCGGCATCTTCTTTTAATTTTTGAAGAACAAATGCAGAGATTTGACTTGGAGCATATTTTTTGTCATTTACATCAACCCAAGCATCCCCGTTATCACCTTCAACGATTTTATAAGGAACTAAACCTTTATCTCTTTCAACCATTTTATCATTAAAACGACGACCGATCAAACGTTTAATCGAAAAAAGCGTTCCGCCCGGATTTGTAACAGCTTGACGCTTTGCTGCTTGTCCAACCAGACGTTCCCCTTTTGATGTAAAAGCAATCATAGACGGTGTTGTTCTGGCTCCTTCTCTGTTTTCAAGAACTTTGCCATCTTTACCATCCATAATGGCCATACATGAGTTTGTTGTTCCTAAATCAATACCTAAAATTTTTGACATTTATTTTCTCCTCTTATATCAGATATTTTTTTGATGAAACTTATATAGGTCATAACATTGTATTTTTCAACCCTCTTTTTTCAATTTTTTTTGATTTTTTTATAAAATAGAACAATTATCTCATTTTTATATATTTTTTTATGGTTTAATCTTGAAAAACAAAAGTTTTTTCGCTACTATTTAAAAAAAATGACAAAGGGGATAAAGAATGAAAAGTGAAATCGGTCGAAATTTGTTTTTTCCGTTTATTTGCATTTTAATTACAATATATTTCTTTTACCACGGTATTGAGGGTAATCACGGAATTCACAGAATGAATGCTGTTCAAAAAGAAATTCAAACAGCTTCAACCATTCATAAAAACCTTTTAAAGGAAAAAACTCTTTTGCAATCAAAAGTCAATGCTCTTTCTCCTAAATCACTTGATATGGATCAACTGGAAGAATCTGCTTTTCGTATATTAAATATGGGTGATGAATCAACGTTAATTATTTTTAATTAGAATTTATATTCTGCACAAAACACAAATTTTTTATCCGCTGATAAACAGATGAAAGTTGTTGTTCTTTCAAAGAGAAATTAATCATTTGAACATCTGTTTTATAAGCCGTATTCATAAAATTCAAAATC
>JAZNVO010000246.1:0-6737 GCA_045592885.1 Alphaproteobacteria bacterium | reverse complement strand
AGCTCAAAAACGACACTTATTTATGGTTGATTTTTTAAAAGAATTCTTTTTGGAACAAAATCAAAAAGAATGGCTTTTATATTTGGAAAATTACCTTGAAAAACATTAAGATTGTTATTTTTCCGTTCTTGTAAGTCTTTTTTGAACAGTGGTTAAAAACTCATCCGGACTTTTTTCATGTTTTGTTGTTTTTTTAAGCAAAATACCGTTTGATGCCGCAAATCTCAATAAATGGGGCAGGGCCTCTTGATGTTGATTGGTTGCCAAAATCATCACACTACCGGATTTAACTTCTTGAACCAAAGGTTTTTGTTCCCCATTTACCCGAAAAGTGATTTTTTGATCAAAACATTTTTGTAACAAATCATGAAAAACAGACGTCGGTTTTTGATATATTTTTGATAAATCGGAAGCAGAGAGCATCCCTTGTTGTTTTTTGATACAAATCAGCGGTGTATTTTGAGAAGCACAAACATTTTTAAAAATTTCAAGAGCCTGTTTACTTTCATTCAATGCTAAAATTTGTTGCGAGCCGGAGAGACACATTTCAACAAGAGGTGTTTCTTTCCCATAAGCTTCAAACGTTTTTCTTTCTTGATAACAAGAGCGGAGCATTTTGTTGAAAAAAGCATACGGATAAGAATATTGTTGATATAATTCCGTTGCGCCGAGCATTCCTTCTCTTTTTTGTTTTGGGTTTAATAGCACCCCTTCTTCAGCACAAAAATCTTTGAAAGAATCAATTGCTTTCGGATGATTGAGTAAGGAAAGGGTTAATCTGTAATTTCTTTTAACCGGTTTGATAATGGTTGTTTCAACGCCGTTAATTGTTACGCTTCTTTTTGTTTTAAAACATTTTTTAAGGGCTTTGTTTAAAATGATGGGCCCTCTGTTAAAGCGTTTTTTCAAATCGTCCCAAAAAAGAACGGGCTGTTTTGTTGTTGTATTCATTGATTTACCCTCTTATGTTTCTTTTCCTTTTTTTAGTATATCACAAAAATCAGACTCTCACAAGGTGAATTTTTTAACTGATTGTTATCGTTGATTATTTTTCTTTAGTGAAAAGTGTTTTTTGCTATGGTTCAAAAAAGAATCAGCCAGTTGTGAAAAAACAAACAAGCTTTGTGTCAGAACGGGAGATCTTAATTTGATGGATAGAAGGGCTTTAGATAATGCTTTTTCTGCTTTTGTGGCAATATCCGGTTTCATCCCTTCTTTTTCTTCGATAATGGCTCCTGTTTTATCCCATCTTTCCAAATATTTTGTTCCGATGATAAGCTCTGTATCTTCTGTTACGGGAAGCAAGATGGTTGCGCCGTTTTGGTAAGTTCCCGATGTTTTTTCCCCAATTGTTTTGGCGTTAGGTAATTGTTTCAACATATAGATAGCCCCTTCTGTTGCTGAGGCATTCCATCCGTCTTGCAAAATATAAATAGGACCCGAAAATCGATCTGTTTTGTCATCGGTAATGATGCTGGGAATCTCACTTTCTTGGTGTTTTTTCAAAAAAAGGTGACGATATGGATCGGTTTCATTTGGAATGACGGCTTCTGTTCTGTCAGCGTATTTAACTGTGTAACCGGCCATTCTTTCGGCGATTTCTTTCATAACGGCCGCATCCCCGCCTGTGTTCCCTCTAAAATCAAAAATAATGTTATTCCATTTGTTTTCTTTTTTTAATTGAAAGAATTGGCGGATGAAATTTTCTCTTGCCAGGTCCGGTTCATTGTCAGAATAACTAAAAAACGGAATGGTTATAATTCCAACAGATTTGTTGCCGATTTTTTTTGTGTCGATATACCAATTGCCCTTTTCATCTGAAATAGGAATGGCTTTGGCAGACGGAAAAATGGTTTTTGAAACATCCGTTTTCTTTGCCGGCACTTTTTTAGGAACAAGATTTTTTCCGTTTCTTTTCAAATTGATATGATTATCCGGAACGTGCTCAGCAATTAAAGTGGCAAAATCCTGCCAAAGAGCGTTTTTCTCTTTTTGAAAGTCCAACTGATTGACTGCTCGGATAAAGGATTCTTTTTCATGATCACAAACGGCCGTTGAATGATTCCATTTCGGCAGATATTTTTTGATAATTGCCGCCGTTTTTTTTATATCGTGTTCAATGCTCATTTTATCCTCCCCCAGGCCGGTTATTTAATCAGTCATTTTTATCTTTAATTTAGCAAGAACAACTCCGCTAATCAGAATAGGTATAATTAAAACACTTGCAATCATAAATGTCAAGCCAACACCAAAAGAATCAAATAACGGTTTTAAGGAAAGCATGGCAAAACATGAACAAATTCTGTCAATCATGCTTTTAACGGATAAAACAGTTGCCCGTTCATTGGATTGAATCTTGTGATTAATAAGCGTTGTTGAAATTAAAGAGCATAACACTCTAGAACTTGAGCTTAAAATCATCATAACTAAGAAAATATAAACCCAAAAGGGTGGAACAATAACGGAGAAACTTGCGCAAAGCAAACTGATTAAAAGCAAACCGCATAAGGCAAAAACAGATTTGTTTAATCCGATAAATTCCAAAACACTTCCGGCGCAAATTGACCAAACAATGCGCATAAAGGAATTTAAAGAAACCATAATGCTAAACATGAACACCGGAACGTTTGTGGCAATCATAACGGATTGTAACCCCCACATTAAAGTCAGTGTTAAAGAGCCGTAAGCAGCCGGAAAAATCATCAGCCATTTGATTTCTTTATTTTTAAGGGCTAAATTTGAAATTTCAAAAATGTCTTTAATTTTGCTTTTTCCCTTTTCAACCTTTCTTTTGGCTTCCGGAACATCCGGTAAAAGCATCAAAATAAGAGTCGCAATAAAAATTGAAACAGCGCATAAACCAATCGTTGCCTCTGGAGAGATAAATTGATACAAAAAGGCCCCCGTTGAGCTTGACAAAAACAGTCCGATATTTCCAAACGTTGACATTTTTGAAAGTTTTTTGTGATAAAGGCGTTGCTTGTTCCTTTTTTTCAAAAGGTCATATAAATAAGCATCCAACGTTCCGGAAATAAAGGAGATTCCAACAGCAAAGATCAGTTCTCCGATTAACATAAAGGAAAAACCACTACCGAATATCCAACATAAATATCCGAGCAACCAACCAAACATACCGATAATTAAGGATGTTTTCCTTGAAAAGATATCAGCGATATATCCGGAGGGGATTTCCAAAAGGAAAACAGCTCCTAGGGCAAGTCCTTGAATGAAAAAGAAATCTCCTTGTGAAACATTTTTATATTGATAAAAAAGCATCAAAACCGGCAAGCAAAACATCATGTTTTGTAAGGCATTGATGAAATAAAGATATCGAGGGGCTTGTTTAATGTTTATCATGATTTTTTTCTATAAATGAAAGAATTTTTTCTAAATCATTTTTTTTCTTATAAATAAGGATAGGAGAAGACGCTGTTTTAAAAAAGTCTTTTAAATCATTGATGATTTCAACACCGCTTACATCATAATCTCTGATCTTTGTTAAAGAAAGCTTTCGGTAATGATAAGCTTGAACCGGTAAATTCGGATCAATTTCTTTGCCGATTAATTTTTTTGCTTTCATAAATCTTGTTGTGAATCTGAATAATCTTATAAGCCTGTTGACTTTGACATAGATGATAAGATCCGGTTTTATTTCTCGGATCAAAACAGGGTGAGATCCTTCGGCAATCCAGTTTGTTTTATTCTTCAGTATAAACTGGTTTAAAATTTTTATATATTCTTCTTTGTTTCGCCAACTGCCGTCAGCTTTATTGCGCACCACTTCATCTAAATTAAGTCGTGGAAGCGAAAGTTTTTGAGAAAGTTCATAAGCAAGAGTGGATTTTCCGGCTCCTAAACCGCCGACGATTAAAATTTTCATTTTCTTTTTTCTCCGGAAAAGATAATCAAAGGCACTTCCATCTCGTCTTTGGAAATGCCAGCATGATCTGATGTAAATGATTTCATATATTTTTTAAAAGTTTCAACATTTGGGTCATTTTCGTCATAAAAGGAAAGTCCTTTTTTTCCAAAGCCAACGGAGATAAAATCCCCCACAAAATCATCTACTTTTTTATGTTTTTTACCACTTCCGAGTAATCCGGATTGAATGAATTCATCATGAGTAAATAACAAAAAGTCTTCTTTGAAATAATGATTAAAGAGTTTTTCGAACTCTTCTTTTTTATCTTCTTTCACAAAGAAACTTGTTGTTCTTAATTCCATTGTCGGTGGACGTTTCAAACACTCTTTCAAACCGTCAAAGTCGTTGATGAAAACCAATTCAACATCAATAATTCCATGATCAGCCGTTATTAAAACAAGTGTTTCTTCATCAATTTCTTTTGAAAGCTGTTCCATTTCAACATTGATGTTTTGCATAATGTTATTAATAAGTGGGGTAAAACAGCCGTTATGATGAATGCTTGAATCCGGATCGGTCCAATATCCTAAAATAATGTTTTTCTCATGTGTTTTTAATGCGGTAACTATTCGCTCTCTCATTTCTTGAACAGATTGGACACCGCCAGGATACCAATCCGGAAAAATCCGTTCAAAGTGAATATCTTTATTTTTCTCGGTAATTTGAGTGTAAATATCCTTATAAGATAAAAAGCGTTGGCTGACAGCGGGAATATCCAACGGTTTTTGCGAATAAAAAGCCTTGTTTGTAAACAGCTCAATAATTTCGTCATATTCTTTAAAATATTGCATCCATCCGAGCCATCCATGTTCTAAAGGAGATAATCCGGAGTGAATTGAATTGGTTGCTGCCGTTGTTGTTGGCGGATAAACGGAAGAAAGAACGGTTTTGAGGTGTTGGGGCAAGAAATCTTTTTCTTTTAAGTGATGCTTTAAAATATTTTTACCCATTCCGTCAAAAATAATCAGAACGATATTTTTGTATTGTTTTATTAATGAATCAATTTCATTTAGTGACGGGCAAGAAGTGGAAAGGCCATATTTTTTTAAAATCGAAGAAGATAAGGCTAAAATGCTGTGCTCATATTTCGGATAAAAAATATTTTGTTTCATGCGCCTTCCTTTTTTCTATTTAATCATTTTCTTTAATAACAATTTGTCCCAAAGGATTTTTTTCAATTGATTGATAAACTTTTTTATAAAGAGAAAGGATTTTTTCCCTGACATCTTCCTCTTTTTCTTCAAAATTCGGTAGATTATCAAAAGCCGTTTCTTCCGGCTCTTCAATGTAGGCTCGATAAAATTTCAAAAAATCCTTTTGCTCTAATTTTGAAAAAATGGATGATATTTCAAGAGGGGAAGCGTCTTTTTCATTTGCTTTATGAAGGGCTTTTAACTTTTTCAACTCTTGTTTGATATCTACAACAGGTTTGGTTTTTTTCTTTTTCTCGTTATCACTTATTCTTAAAGGAAGTTCTTTGTTCAACACTTTTGCAACATTTTTGAGGTGTGTTAAAAATAACTCATAACCTTCAATAAAAACTTGATACGGCATATTCATCATATGTGATAAATCAAGCAATTTATCCGTGCTGATTTTATTTGTTCCTTTTTCATATTTTTGAAGTTGTTGAAACGTTACTCCCAAAAGAAAAGCCACTTGTTGCTGACTGAGTTTTTGAGATTTTCGCTTCATTTTGATCATGTGACCGATATAAGCATCAAACGGATTAATATTTTCAGTTAAAATCCGTTTTGTTAAAAGTCGTAATTCATCTTCAAGAAGTTCACTTTGCTTTTTCATCTTTTTTACCATTTTAAAACATACTATTTTATTCAAAACAGCATTTTATAGTATTTTGATAAAAAAAACAAGACCTTATTTTTCAAAAATGCAAACAATTTCCAAATGATTTGTGTAAATAAATTGGTCAACGGCAATGCTTTTTGAAAGATGCCATCCGTTTGATAAAAGTTCTTTTGAATCGCGGGCTGCCGTGATCGGATTACATGAAATCATGATGATTTTTTTTACGTTTGACTGAGCCAATTCTTTTGTTTGTTCTTTGGCGCCGGCTCTGGGGGGATCCATAATCACAACGTTAATTCCTTCAAATTCTTTTGAAATCAACGGGTTGCGAAATAAATCTCGTTTAATGCCGTTTTCTTTTAAAACAAGGATGCTGGCGCCGGCAAAATCGTATCCTTTTGCATTTAATCCTTTTAAAAGAAGAGGGGTTGTGAAAGTGCCGGCGCCGGAAAAAAGATCGATAATGTTTTTGTCTTGTTCACTGATGTTTGAAAGAACCTCTTGAACCAAGGCGTCTTCCCCTTCCTTTGAAGGTTGCAAAAATAAATCAATCGGTAAAGGGGAGGGGCTTTTTTCCAAAATCGGTTCATTGTTATAATGAAGGCGTGAAATATTCGTGCTTCCTGCTAATTCTGCCAAAAGCATTCTTTCGTTTAAAGTGGGAGTTCCTGTTTTTGTTTTGATGTGAACATCAAGCCCGAACTTTGTTTTTTGAATGAATATATCACCGCTTTTGTTTAATTCTTTTAAAAACGGTTTTAGTTTTGGGAGCAATTCGGAAATTTCATCAATCAAAGCCGGACACTTATCAAGATAAATGAGGCGATGACTTTTTTGTTCATTGAAGCCGATAAGATCTTTTTTGAAAGCAAATGTTGCCCGTCTTCTTGTGCCAAACGGAATCAAAATAAAATTGTCAAGTGTGATGGTAATTCCTTCATGGGAAAAAGAGTTGTAAATAAAGTTCTTTTTCTTTTCGATATAAGCTTCCAAGCTCATATCTAAA
>JAZNVO010000245.1:0-3224 GCA_045592885.1 Alphaproteobacteria bacterium | reverse complement strand
TTCATTTTGCGACACAACGGCAAAAGCACCTTCCCGTGAAGATGCATAACCCAATTTCTCGCCTTGTTCATTATAAATGGACCACACCATATCATTATTTAAAAGTTCTTGTTTAATATATGCCGTATCAAAATTCAATTGAAGCGGATTCAACACTGAAGATATTTCTTCGTTCAAACCGATTTTAATTTTTTTACTCATCTGTCTCTCCTTTTGTCGGCAAAACTAAACAATCACAGCCAGATTTTTGAGTTTTAATTGTTATTTTTTGAATCTTTTTCTGAACAATCTTTTTCTTCAAATCAATATTAAGAAGTCCGTTTTCAAGACTGGCACCTTTAATTTCCAATCCGTCAGCCAAAACAAACGCCTTAATGAAGGATCTGGAAGAAATTCCTTTATGCAAAAAATGACGGTTAGGGTCATTTGTTTGGCGACCTTTAATCGTGAGTTGTTTTTCTTCCAAACTCACTTCCAAATCTTCTTCTTTGTATCCCGCCACAGCCAATGACAATCTTAAATGATCTTCATCTAATTGTTCAATATTGTATGGGGGAAAATTTTCAGCACCTTTTGAGATTTGCAGTAACATATTTTCAAATTCTTCAAATCCCAACAAAAACGGATTATTGAAAGAATTGATGTTAGCCATTATTTCCCTCTTTTAAATGAACCCGCAAACGATCCAAATCATCTTGAAGCTGTTCATCTTTTGAAACCAAATCTTCAATTGTTCGAATCGCATGCAAAATCGTTGTATGATCTCTTTCAAAATGCAATCCAATATCCGGCAAAGAAAGTGATGTAAGCAATTTTGACAAATACATCGCCATTTGACGTGGTCTGGCAATGCGTCGTTCCCGACGGACGGATTTTAAATCACTGATTTTCAACCCATAATAATCTGCTGTTACTTCCAAAATGTCGGTAATTGTAATTTGCTTTTCATAAATTTGCAAAATATCTCTTAAAATTTCTCTTGTTGTTTCAACATTAATCGGTGTTCCAATTAATTCAGCCCGTGCAACAACCCGTTTTAAAGCACCTTCCAATTCCCGAACACTGGCTGTGATATTTTTTGATAAAAACTCCAATACATCAGATGGCACACTTGTTTTAATTGTTTTTATCTTTTCATTTAAAATACCTAACCTCAATTCAAAAGAAGTCGGTTGAATATTCACAACCAAACCTTGGGCGATTCTTGTTTTTAAACGATCTTCAATTCCTTGCAAATCAAGAGGATTTGTGTCAGCCGATAAAATGACTTTTTTACCTCTCGAAACAAGGGCGTTAAACGTATGAAAAAATTCTTCTTGCGTTGCCTTCTTCCCAAAAATGAACTGAATATCATCCACCATTAACACATCAACGTTGCGAAACAAATTGTGAAACGATTCGGTATTGTTATATCTGAGAGCTTTCACAAAATGTTGAAAAAATTGTTCCGATGATAAATAAAGAACCGTTTTTTCAGGATAAAGTTCTTTCATTCGCCAAGCAATTGCATGCATTAAGTGCGTTTTTCCAAGACCAGCCGGTGCATGAATATAAAGCGGATTGAATGAAACCGATTCATCTTCCGCAACTTTTCTTGCCGCTGCATAAGCAAACTCATTTGATTTGCCGACAACAAATGTATCAAATGTATTTGCCGGATTTAAAATACACGGAACTGTTTCCCCATCAATTGAAAGATTTAATTCATTCACAATCGGCTTTACCGGTTGTTCAACAATAATCGGTTTGCTTTTTTGAAGCGCATTCAATGCTTTTAATAACGGTTTTGATGGTTTGGGCTCAACAAGAACCGGGTCTTCTTTGACTTCCAAAGGAAAAACATCTTGCTCTTTCGGAATATCAAAAACCGGTTGCATTTGACTAGCCAGTTTAAACTTCAATCCTTCAACCAAAGGATTTTCCTGTTTCCATAAATTTAACAGCTGATCAGCATAATTTTGTTTAATAAACTCATGAATACACGTTGTCGGCACACTTAAGCAAACCTCATTTGCCTCCATGCCCTTTACGGCAACACGTTTTAAAAGCCGAAGCGCCAGTTTATTCCCTTGCTCCTTTTCAAGAGAGGAACAAACCTTTTGCCATTCATGGGTCAACGTTTGTGAACACTGTTCAGCCATTTTTTCTTCCTTGATTATAGATTATCTGATTCATATCTTAAAAAAATATTTGCAAATAGCAATTAACTTTTTGGTCATTTTTATAAATAAATTTCTTGACCCAATATGTGGTTATCAGGATTCAAGATATAGTGTCTCAACTCTATATTTTGTATAGTTTTTTTCTTTTTTCCTCTAACATATCCCAGAATTTTCATCAAAGAAAGAAGAATCGGATGCGAATCTTAAAAATCCGCTTTCCGAATCGCAAAACTTTTTTATTTCAATTCCAAAATCCTGTCATTAAAATCTTTATCAAGAGGAGAATTATCCAAAAAAAGCGGCGCTTCATTATCCAACAAATAACAAGCATCCTTTAAGTTTAGTTTTTTTTCGTTTTCCAGCGTCCATTCAACATTATCAACCGAAATGTTATTTTTTTGAGCGATTATATGTTTTGCTGCCAGTCGCTCGATATCAATTAACTCTTTTTTAATTTCCGCTGAAACTTTTTCAAATATTTTCGGATCAAAATGAACAAAAACCTCTTTTAAATTAGTTCCTGTCTTTTGCCATTGTTCATCCACCTTACTAATTCCTTTCGCATATTTTTGGGCAAAATAATCGGGATATTTTTGAAGATCAATTCCCTCTGCTTTACAAACCATTTTATACCCAACCAAATGACGATAGATAATGCCTGTCAAAATTCTTAAATGAAGATCCTTTGTGCTTTCAAGATTAGCCATTTGAAAATCAGAAGACTTATCTTTTGTTTTGAAATGATTATACCTGATAAAAGCAACACCAAAGATTAACAAACCACTCAAAAGGATAACCAAACTCTTTTTTTTCATGATACGCATTCCTTATTCTGACAAAACCGGTTTTTTTATTTTAAACGGAACAAAAAATAAAATCAAGAAGAGTTCCCTCTTTTTTAGATACAAAATGTGATATTTTGTTGACAATTCTGGCAATGAACTTATACTAAATATATATTTTTTATTGAGGGTCAAATGATTAAAAAAATATTTTGGATGGGACTCTATACAACGGGAATATGCGTCTCATTTTTATGGCTTCCCTACTTCAGAAATACTT
>JAZNVO010000244.1:0-5219 GCA_045592885.1 Alphaproteobacteria bacterium | reverse complement strand
TTCAAATAATAATCCAATTTTATCTGGAAATATGGTTTTTGAAAAAGATGCTATTTTTGATAATAATAAGAGTGTTTCAGAATATGGGTATGGCATCCTTGTAAATTTATCTGGATCGATCACATTTAATGGGAATACGGTATTTAAAAATAATTCAGTTGCAGGAACAATAGAAGGTGGTGCTATTGTTGCGAATTATGGATATGTTGAATATAATCCAGATGGGACTTTTGTTCAAGATCAGCAAGGGAATTTCCCAACCAAAGGATTTATGACATTTAATGGAACGGCAAGTTTTATTGGGAATGTGGGTTCTGGTGGGGAGTTGGCTGCGGCCGGAGCGTTATATAATGATGGCAGTCTTAAATTTTTAGATGTGGCGCTCTTTAAAAATAATACATTGAATCAACTTACCTCAAGTCAAGAGAATGCAAGGGGAGGCGCTCTTGTGAATTATGGTTATTATTTGTATGATAGTAATTCAACTGTATTTATATCAGGAGATTTAACATTCGAAAAAGAAGCTTTTTTCGAAGGAAATCAAATAAATGCATTTGGATACGCTAGTGGTGGCGCTATAGAGAATGGTGATGGCTTACTCACTTTTAAAGATAAAGCTTCTTTTGAAGGAAATAAAGCTTTATCAGAAGCCTATGCCGCTGGTGGAGCTATTTCAAATTATGGGATTTATGATTATAATGCTAATGGAGATGTGATTACTTTTGGAAGTATTGTTTTTGAAAAAGAAGTTGCATTTAAAGAAAATATAGCAGATGGGCATAATGGAGCATATGGTGGCGCTATAGGGAATGCTAGAGCCTCACTCACTTTTAAAGATAAAGCTTTTTTTGAAGGAAATAAAGTTTCCTCATATGGAGACGCACTTGGTGGGGCAATTTTAAATGTTGGAGGCTCAGACATTGATCCAAATGGAAATATGTTTATTTCAGGAGATTTAGTCTTTGAAAAAGAATCTGTTTTTAAAGGGAATCAGGTTATTAGCTATGGGCAAGATTCAATAGTAGCTGCTGGTGCTTTAACTAATCTTATTATTAACACAACTTTTAATGGACAGGCATTATTTGAAAATAATAATGTAACAGGTGTAAACGTGATAGGTGGTGCTGTTGTGAATTCTTCAATGAATTTCATGGATCCATCACTTCCTCCGATGATTGATGCCAATGGTAATGTTGTTTATGCAAAAATTGCATTTAAGGATAATGTGATTTTTAAAAACAATAAGATAGGTGGAAAACAATTATCTTCAGGTGGTGCACTTGGTAATGCAATTGGAACTATTGACTTTGAGAAGACAGCTCTATTTGAGGGAAATTCAGCCACTGATGATCTTGCGGCGATGGGTGGTGCCATTGCAACAGAAGGTGAACTCAATTTTAAAGGAGATGCAGAATTTATTAATAATAAAACAAATGCAAAGTTGATGTCATCTGGTGGGGCCATTTATATGATGCTAAATGTGGATGGTTCCCCAACTGAAACAATTTTAAATGATAATTTTACTTTTGCAGCAAATAAAACAATATTAAATGGCGTTGAAACACCAAATGATATTGCATTGGATTCTCATTCTGACTTTGTGGGAATGGATGGAGATGTTGCCCTTATTTTAAATGGAGATAAAAATACAGTTGGATCATTTGAAGGGGGCTTTAGTGGTAATGCTAGCATGAATAATCCAGACATCAAACCATATATTGTGAAATTAGGTGAAGGAACGGTTATTTTGGGAGATAATTCCGTCAATGATAACTATCAAGGTTATTATCTGCAAACAAATGGAACCATGATTTCAAGCTCAGATGTATTTTTTAATGGTATGGATTCTAATGCTGTTTTAGGTGGGGAACTCAAAACGCATGGAGGTGACATTAACCATTCTGTGATTGTTGGGGCTTTCCCTGGTGATAATGGTGAGATTGTATCAGTTGGTTCAGCTGTGCATTACACGAATAAAGAAGAGATGGAAGTGAATAAGACGACAATAGGTGGTATTCAATTTATGGCTGAAGGACTGGGTGCAACTATTGGTTTTGGATCTTACACAAAAGCCGAAAAAGAAGCAGAAATTGCTCTTTTAAAAGGAAAAGTTATTTCTTATGTTGATGATAAAAACACAGCCGATACATCAGATGATGAAGTTGTGAGCTATCTTGCAAGCGATAAGCTCTTTACAACCCAAACCTTACCTGAAGGCAAACTGACAACATTTAAAGTGACAGGTGCTTTAGATAATGAATATGGTAACACTATTGCATTTAAAAATGCAAATATTGAGCTTGATAGCATGTTGGCAGAACAAGGAACGGGCGCAACCTATGAATTTTCAGGTTCAACGCTTCAAATGCCTGAAGAATTGATTGTTTCGAATAAAGTGGTTGCTGAAAATATGAGCTTAGGTGGAGAAGCAACGAATGTTTTATTTGCTGATATTGAAGTAAAAGATGGTTCAAGTTTGGATATTGGCAATAAGCAAGTGACGGCAGATACAATCTCCTTTGGTGAAGAATCAACGCTTAAAGTGTCATTGAATGACTTGTCTGATTTTGGCACATTAAATCATGAAACAGTTGAAGGAGATGAAAAGGCTCATCTTGAACTGAAACTCACAAATGGTCTTGATCAGGAAAAAGGTGTCTATCAAGTCTTTAATAAGGATAATGAGTTGAAATTAAAAGAAAATAAATTGGTTAAAATTGTTGATCAAAATGACGGCTCCTATCTGATTGGTAAAAAAGAGTCGAAAGACCTTGAAAAAGAATTAGGGTTAACGCCGGCTGAATCAGAAGTTTTAGCAGCTCTTTTAGATGGAAATGAGGAAGAAAACAAGCCGTTTTCGAAAATTCAAGAAGAAATTTTAATAAGCTTGCAATCAGAAACGCCGACAGCTTTTAGACATGGACGTAGAGGATTGAAAACATTAAGCGGGACGGATAACAAGATTTATCAATCTGTTTCAACATCACAATTTAGCCAAATGCATACGTTGATTACGCAAATGCTTACAAATGCTTCATCAAGTATGTTTGACAGAGGTGTTGATTCGCCAAGAGCTTCTGTTTACACCAAAGGGCTTTATGATCGGATTCATTCATTGGCAGGGGATGGGTTTAGAATTCGTTCAAAAGGAATGATTTTAGGGGTTCAATCTCAACTTAAAGAAGACTTAATCCTTGGTATTGGTTATGCAGGGACAAAGAGTATAGCTAAAGAAGATTGGCGCCGAACAGAAGTTGATTCAAACACCGGATTTATCTCTGTTCAATATCAACCGAATAATTGGTGGGTTAATGCTGTTGTAACATATTCAAGAGCCGAATATGATGAAGAGAAGCAAATTCTTTCCTCAAGTGGAACGGCAAACTATAATGTTGATTCACTGGCCAGTCAAATTATGGCGGGATATCGTATCAAAGCAGGAGATTTCATCATTAATCCGGAAATCGGCGCCCGATATATCAGCATAAATCAAGAAGGATATACTGATAGCTTTGGAACAACATCTGATAAAACAACTTCAGCGTATGTAACAGCGTTGGCAGGAGTTAAAGTTGGAGCCGATCTTGGTTGGATTAGACCACTTGTTGGCGTGAGCGTTGGATATGACATAAAAACAGATGACCACTCAACATTAAATACTCTTGCCAATGGTGGAACATTCTATTCCAAAGGAGAGGCGCTTGATAAATTAAGCACAACGGTTTCGGCCGGATTTGCTGCTGATATCGGTGAAAATGCTTCGTTAAGGTTTGAATATGGCGGTTCCTATAGAAAAGAATATATCGAACATTCCGGTATGCTTCGTTTGGAGTTCAAGTTTTGAAAATCATAAGAGGCATCTCGTTTTGATGCCTCTTATATATTAGATATACTCATATTGTGAGCGATACTCTTGAATAAGTTTTTTGGCTTGAGCTTTCAATCCGTTTTGAACAAGCACTCGGGCGGCCTGACAACATCCATGCCATTTTGGATCAGCCTGTCTTTTTTTTGCTCGTTCTCTTGCAAATTCAGCGTGTTTTGCTTTCCAATACTCTTCTTGAGCTTTCATATAATATTGATCATAAATGATTTTTGGATCAACACCATGGGTATCAAAATGAGCTTTAACTTCCCTGATTTCTTCAACAACTTGGCCATTATCATAATAATGAGCATCTTCAACAAATTCGGAATAAACAGTAAATAATGTTTTACCTTCTTTGTCGACAACATCATATTTCAATCTGTCTGATCCGAGACGTGTTTCATTTATGCGTTTCATTTCTTCCTCCTAAAAATGAAAAAACCTCTGTGAAAAACAGAGGCCAAAATTTAAAGATAAAATAAAACCCATTTGCATTTAGATTTATAATTGACATAAGGGTTCATGTTATCCTTCCTTTCAAGGTGAATTATAGACTTTTTAAAGATAAATGTCAAATGTAATATTTTAAAATGTTAAAATTTTATTTCACTTTTATATAGTTATAAAATAATATGGGAGAAGGTGCTTTTTTTGGTTGCTTATTTTATTTCATTTTGATATGCTCAAAAAAACTTTGAAAGAGAAGATATAAAAATGGGTATGTTTAATTTAGATTTCATCTTCTTTCAGGCGACGAAACATTTATCGCTTCAGTTTTTTACCCCTTTAATCAAAACTTTAAAAGACTTTTTTAAGTCTTTGTTTTTTAGTGAAAATTGTTTAAAAATCAGAGGAATTTAAAAATGACAAAGTATGTGTTTATTTTGGGTGGCGTTGTTTCTTCTTTGGGAAAAGGAATTGCATCTGCGTCGGTTGGGTGTTTGTTAAAATCGCGCGGGTATTCTGTCAGAATGCGCAAAATGGACCCATATTTGAATGTTGATCCGGGGACAATGTCACCATATCAACACGGAGAAGTTTTTGTAACACAAGATGGTGCCGAGACAGATCTTGATTTGGGCCATTATGAACGTTTTGCGGATGTAAATTGCCATAAAACAGACAGTATTTCCGGTGGTCGGATTTATTATAATGTGATTCAAAAAGAACGTCGTGGTGATTATTTGGGTGCAACTGTTCAGGCGATTCCTCATGTAACAAATGAAATTAAAGAATTCATTAAATCTGATTTGCATGGAGAAGATTTTGTTCTTTATGAAGTTGGGGGAACGGTTGGTGATATTGAAGGAACATTGATTTTGGAAGCGATTCGGCAATTTGCAAACGATGT
>JAZNVO010000243.1:0-3391 GCA_045592885.1 Alphaproteobacteria bacterium | reverse complement strand
GTTGATATTGATTATGAAAAAGGCAAAGAAATTAAAGAAGTTGAAAACAAAGCTTTTTATACATTAAAAGGGTTTCATGCCATTCGAAAAGCAGTTTCAAAAGAAGAGTTTGAAATTTTGAAAAAAGATATTTGTCTTTTAGATCAAATTGTAACAATTATTGCTATGGAAAAAACGGATTTGATTATTCAGCAAAAATTAAAAGAATTGGGATTAAGCGTAGAAATTGCCGAAAAATTATCTGACCTTTCGTTTAAAAAGTTTTTGCATTTGTCACTTAAAGCGATTTATAACATTAATCCATATTTGACAGAGGGATTGAAATATAATGAAGCTTGCGAAAAAGCCGGATATGATTTCAAATCATCCGGGGATTCGTTGGTTGAAAAAAAAGGTGTTTTGTTAGGGCCGATTAAACCGGATATGTGGACAACAGTTCCAACCGTGAATAGGGCTGTTTCGCAATTTAGAAAAGTTTATAATGCAATTGTTCGAAAATATGGTGAACCGGATGAAATTCATATAGAATTGGCCCGAGATATGTATCATTCAAGAGATGAACTCAATCGTATCAAAAAAGAACAAGATGCTTTTCGAGTTAAAAAGGAAAATGCTCTAAAAGCATTGTTGGAGCATGGTTTTGAAAATAAAGGAAGTAATCTTTTAAAATATCGTCTTTATGAAGAACAACAAGGTAAGTGCATTTATTCTGGCTTGCCGATAGATATCAATCGCTTATGTGAAACGGGATATTGCGAAATTGATCATATTTTACCTTATTCCCGTTCATTGGATGATAGTTTAAATAATAAAGTTTTGTGCTTAACAAAAGAAAATCAACAAAAAACAAATCAAACGCCGTTTGAATATTTGTCAAGCCAAAATAAATGGGATGATTTTGTCGGTCGAGTGAATGCTTTGCATTTAAATAAAGCCAAACGAAATCGCTTATTGCGTATGTCATACACTGATGCTGATGAAGATGGATTTAAAGAACGCAATATTAACGATACACGATATATGGCTCGTTACATTAAACAATATTTGGAAGAAGGAATTGATTTTTCAAATAGTAAAGTAAATATTAAAAACCGGATTCGTTGCGTTAACGGGTCATTAACCGCCTTTTTGCGACACAAATGGGGGATTGATAAAGACAGAAATGCAAATGATTTGCATCATGCACAAGATGCTGTTGTTATTGCCTGTGCCACACAAAAAATGGTTCAATATCTGTCTTTCGTATCTTCCAGATTTGAAAATAAATTTGCTTTTGCCAAATCAAAGGATCTTGATCATTGGTATGAAGGATTAAAAAAATCGATAGATGCTCCTTGGACTAATTTTAGAGAAGATGTTTTGTCTTCACTTAAAACCATTTTTGTTTCGAGAGCTCCGAGACATAAAGTGACCGGTGAAGCGCATGCTGAAACAATTGTGACGGTGAATCCTGAAAATAAAAAATTTAATGCTTCAAAAGTCAAATCCGGTATTTTGGTGCGTGGTGGATTGGCCGGAAATGGAAGCATGGTTCGAACGGATGTGTTTTCAAAAAAGAATAAAAAAGGGAAAGAAGAATTTTATCTTGTCCCTGTTTATGTGACAGATACAATCAAAAAGGATCTGCCGAATAAAGCTGTTGTTCAAGGAAAACCAGAAAGTGAATGGATTGAAATGGATGAAACTTTCACGTTTAAATTCTCTCTTTTCTTGGATGATTATATAAAAATTAAGAAGGGAGAAGAAGAAATAGAAGGGTATTTTACAGGAATGGATAGAGCATTGGGACAAATTTCAATTATGTCACATGATAGAAGTTATAAATTTGTTGTTGTTTCAAAAAAAGTGGATGAAGAAACAAGTGAACCTATTAAAAAAATTGAAAATACATATAAGACGGGAGCTAGATCTCTTGATTATATCAAAAAATTTGTCGTTTCTCCGTTGGGTGAACTATCCGAAATCAAAAATGAAAAACGAATGACCTTTTCTTTAAAGAAAAAGAGCAAAAAATGAGTTGGCAGATTTTATATATTTCAAATCCGGCAGTGTTGACACTCAAAAACCGCCAATTGCGATATCAATCGCTTGAAACGGATGAAGTTTTAACATTCCCGATTGAAGATGTTTCAGTCATTGTTTTGGAACATAAACAGGTAACCTTAACACACGCTTTGTTGTCGGCCTGTATGGAAGGAAAAATTGTTATCTTCACTTGCGATGAAAAGCATATCCCAAATGGCGCTTTATTCCCTTTTGCCTCACATTCAAGATATGCTTTGCATTCCAAAATTCAGTTGCAGGCTTCTGAACCATTTAAAAAAAAGCTTTGGCAACAAATTATCAAACAAAAAATTTTCAATCAAGCAACTGTTTTGTCTTTTTATAAAAAAGAAGGGGCAAAGCCCTTATTTGAAATGGCTAAACAAGTCAAATCAGGGGATCCGGATAATTTGGAAGGCTATGCGGCTCGTATTTATTGGGATGCGGTATTTAAAAATTTTTCAAGAAGAGATAACACTATTCATAATGCCGCTCTTGATTATGGATATGCCATTATGCGTGGCGCTTTGGCAAGAGCTATTGCAGGGAGTGGTTTGTTGCCGGCAGTTGGGCTTCATCATGATAATCAACTTAATAATTATAATTTAGCAGATGATTTGATTGAGCCGTTTCGCCCATTTGTTGATGCTCTTGTTTTGCAAATGCGGTTTGAAAAAGATGTTTTGCAACCCAAAGAAAAACAAGAACTTGTCTTATTGCTTACTCGAAATTGTTTGTTGAACAATGAAGAAATAACCGTTTTAAAAGCTTGTGAATATGTTGTTCAATCTTTGATGAAGTCTTTTGAAAATAAAGATGTTGGTTATTTAAAATTACCGACTTTTAAATTTCACAAAAATGTCACAAAAAAAGGATAAAAATGGCGATATATGGAGAGCGATTTATGCGAATTATAGTGTTTTTTGACCTGCCAACTCTCACAAAAGAAGAACGCAAAGCTGCGAGTCGCTTCAGGAATTGCTTGCTTAAAGACGGATATCATATGTTGCAATTATCAGTTTATGCCAGATTATGCAAAGGTCAAGATACGGTTGATAAGTATGAAAAACGGCTGAAAACCTACCTTCCAAGGCAAGGGAGTGTTCGGTTGATGATTGTGACCGAAAAACAATATACCAGTATGAAAATTTTGATTTCAAGTATAAAAAAACAAGAAAAAGTGGCTTCTGAACAACTTGTTTTACTCTGATTTTTATCTGAAAAATAAAAGGATAAATGATATTTATCAATCACTTATCCTTTATACATTATAGCATATTTTAATTGGAAAGGAAGCTATAACATAAATCCAAGTTTGAAGCGTGCCAGGAGTATTATAGCATATTTT
>JAZNVO010000242.1:0-2710 GCA_045592885.1 Alphaproteobacteria bacterium | reverse complement strand
AATTATAATTTTGGCTATTTTGTCAAAAATCGGCAAATCTGGCGATCCATTTTTTTGCCGGTTTTTTTATTGAATGAAGAAAAAATGACACTAGCTTATATAAATGAAAATAGTTTTTATATCAATAAATTAGAACAAAGGAATTTGATTTCTTTATTGTTAAATGAGACGCTCAATGAAGATGTCATTTTTGTAAAAAATGAGAATATTTTTGCCGACTTTGCTTTTTTGAAAAAACATAAACGTATAATCATCGCTTCTTTATTTTGTTTGGATGATGATTTTTATCAGCTTAAAAAAATCTTAAAAACCTTGTGCGAAAGGGATATTGAACTTATCTCTGTCAAAGAAAAAATATCTCTCACATCAAAAGAGGAGATAAAAAATTTTTTAAAGGGGTTTGAAACGGCGCTTTTGTTAAAGGAGTTATATTTATCGGAAAAAATTAAAAACGGATTGAACAAAAAGAAAAAAATGGGTTTTAAGATCGGTCGGGCAATCGGCTCAAAAAATAAGAAAAAATCTTTATGTGAAAAGAACCATCAATATATTTTTGAAGCTCTTCAAAAAAAAGAACGAATTATAGAAATTGCAAATAAAGTCGGGGTTAGTGCTCGAACATTGTTCAACTATAAAAAAGCTCATTTTTCTTAAAGTGACAAATTGAATGAAAGGTAAAAGATGAAAACATATTATATCGTTTCCGGTGGTTTTGACCCCATTCATGAAGGGCATATTGAGATGATTAAGTCGTCTGCTGAAGCATCTGACGGGGTGATTATTTTGGCAAATTCTGATGATTGGCTTATTCGAAAAAAAGGCAAAAATTTTTATCAATTGAAAACAAGATTGGCAATTTTGAAAAATTTAAAAGGTGTTGTTGATGTGATCGAGTTTGATGATAGTGACGATTCTGCATCTGACGGAATCAGAAAGGCTCGGGCGAAATATCCTTTTGACAAACTTGTTTTTGCAAATGGTGGGGATCGTGGCAAAGATAATATCAGAGAAGATTCTGTCTGTGAAGAACTGGGTATTGAAAAAGTTTTTGGAGTTGGTGGGGATAACAAGGCAAACTCATCTTCTTGGATTTTGGATAAATGGGGAAAATAAAATGAAAAAAAAGTTGCTTTATGATGTTGAACAATTGGCAATTGATGGTCTTAAAGGGACTGGTATTGTGCGTGTATGTGATGAATTGCTTCGTCGATTGGTTGAAAATGATCAGATTGATGTTTATCCGGTTATTACTTCTGAAAGAGGAGATTTTAATCGATATTTGAAAGCAAAAGGTCTTGATGAACAATTAAAAAATAAAATCGTTTATATGCCGAAACTTAAAACAACGACAAAAAATTTGAACATATTGCAACGGGTTCGTGTCAAGGTTTTGAGCAAATTTTATGCTTTGAAATATAAAGACATTTTGTCCTCATATGATGCTTATCTTTCATTATTTAGTCCAATTTCTCCGGTTGTTTATCAAAGTGATTTAAAAACATATATGGTTGTTCATGATTTGATTCCGATTATGTATCCGGACGGATGTAGTTCAAAATTTGTTAAAAAATTCACTGATTGGATGAAAAAAGCAAATGCAGATGAATATTTTTTGGTTTCAAATTTCACAAAAGAAGATTTTTTAAAATTCAGACCGGATGAAAAAAATAAACCAATGCACATTCTTTATTTGGGAGCCAGCGATAATTTTTATCCCGTGAAAGACAAAAAAATCATTCAATCCGTGAAAGAAAAATATAAAATTACGGCGCCAAAGTATTTTTTGGCTGTGTCTGAAATCACGGCACGCAAAAATTTTGTACACTTACTCAAAAGTTTTGTTCGTTTTTTGGAAGAAACAAAGGCAGAAGATATTCAATTGGTTTTGGTTGGGCCGAAAAGAAAGGGATATGATGCCGTTTCGGCTCAAATTGAGGGGTTTGAAAAATATAAAGATAAAATTATTCAAACTGGATTTGTCGATAATGAAGATTTGGCTCCGCTTTATAGTGGGTCAACGGCCTTTATTTATCCAAGCAGGTATGAAGGATTTGGGTTGCCGGTATTGGAAGGAATGCAATGTGGTGCTCCGGTAATTACGGCCGATAACACGTCATTACCGGAAGTTGGTGGTGATGCAGTGATGTATATTACTGGCATAGATGAAAACGAAACGGCTGATGCGCTTGAAAAGCTTTATAAGGACAAAGAATTGAAATCTCTTTTATCCCAAAAAGGAATCGAACGAGCCAAAAAATTCAATTGGAAATCTGCTGCCAAAGTGGTTGAAGATGTGATTTTAAAGTAAATGAAAGGGATTATAATGACGAAATTATCAGTTATTATGCCTGTCTATAACACAAAAAAAGAATATTTGAAAGCAGCGATAGAGTCAGTGTTATCCCAAACATTTACGGATTTTGAGTTTATCATTATTGATAATGGGTCTGAAGATGAAACAGGCTTAATATTACAGCAGTATCAAGATTCACGAATAAAAATGTTTCGTTTAGATGAAAATTTGGGTCCTGCCGGGGCAAGAAATTTTGGATTAAAAAAGGCTGTTGGTGAATTTGTTGTTTTTCATGATTCTGATGATATTTCATATCAAAATAGGTTTGAAAAGCAAATAGATTTTTTTGAAAAAAATAAAGATATAGGGTGTTTGGGAACATCTTCTAAATTTATGCAAAACGGAATAGAAAAACTT
>JAZNVO010000241.1:0-6869 GCA_045592885.1 Alphaproteobacteria bacterium | reverse complement strand
TTTCATCATATCTTTCATGTCGAACGGGAAGGAATACGGCGTTTTTATGCAAGTCTTTAATTTGAAAATAAGGTGCTCCCATTTGGATGCCGAGAGCTTTTGCTTCTTTTGAACGGGATACAACAACCCCGCGCGCATTCACGCTTGTGAGGGTGCAGACCGGTCTGTTTTTAAGTTTTGGATTATCTTTTTGTTCACAAGAAACAAAAAAAGAATCGCAATCGACAAGGGCAATCACTTTTTCCATGTTTTTTTTATACCATTTTTTTTGAAAAGAGACAATTCTTTTAACTGGACAAAGGGAATATTTTTCGTTTATGATGTCAAAAAAAGAGAGGGAAAAATGGTTAAAGTATTATTTGTTTGTTTGGGTAATATCTGTCGTTCACCGATGGCTCATTTTGTGTTCAAAGATTTGATTGAAAAAGAAGGGTTATCGGATTTGGTTGAAATTGAATCGGCTGGAACGGAAAAATTCAATGCCTATTTGAAAGCCGGGATTCATGAAGGGACAAAAGAAATTTTCAAACGAATGAACATTCCTTTTGAAGAGCATATTGCTCGTCATTTTCAAAAAGAAGATTATGATGAGTATGATTATATCATTGCAATGGATAAAGAAAATGTTCGGGATATTTTATCCGCTATCGGTGGGGAAGATAAAGATCGCAAAGTTAAACGTTTGATGGATTATACCGAAAATGGTGGGGATGTAAAAGATCCATGGTACACGGGTAATTTTGATGAAACATATTGGGATATTTATGAAGGGACAAGGGCCTTTTTAACTCATTTAAAATTAAAGGGGAAAAAATGAAAAAATTTATGGGAGCTTTTTTAATGACGGCTTTTTTTATCGGAACGGCAACAGCCGAAGAAATCAAATTATCTATGCCGGATAAATTGAATCCGGTGTCTTTGATGCATGCTTTAAATATGCGTCATTCAACAAAAATTTTTGATACGAAAGAAGTGGATCAAAAAACGCTTTCTTCACTTTTATGGGCGGCTTTTGGTGTTAATCGCACAACAGGTGAGCGCACCATCCCAACGGCAATGAATGAAAAAGATTTGAAACTTTTTGTGATCAAAAAAGATGGCGCTTTTTTGTTTGACGGGGAAAATCATAAGTTAATTTCCGTTTTAAATGAAGATATCAGACCAATTTTCCAAACACAGGAATATATGAAAAATGTGCCGATTGTGTTGCTTTGGACAAGCTCAAATAAAGAGTATGGGGCGCTTCACGCCGGCTCAAGTTATCAAAATGTTTCCCTCTTTTGTGAAGCCCACAAAATGGGTGGCGTTGTGCGGGGATTTTTTGATAAATCAAAGGTAAAAGAAGCTTTGAAATTAAAATTAAATGAAGAAGTTTTGATTTCAATGGCTGTGGGATATCCGGTATTTGATGAAATGGATGATAAAGATGTGCCGGAAAATCAAGTTAAAACAGATTTGGGATTAACTGATCCTGTATCCTTAAAGGTAAATAAAACACCGGAGTCGATAATGAAAATACCAGAAACACCTGTAATAAATAATGAAACAAACCCAGCTCAACCGATAATAGGATCAACGGTTAAATAAGGAAAAATGATATGTTCTTTTTTAATAAAAAAAATGAGAAAAAAACAACATTGAAAACATATTTTTTCACCGGAATTGTTGTGACGGCTCCGATAGCGATTACACTTTATCTGGCGGTTGAATTCATTCTTTTTATTGATTTAAAAGTAACAGGACTTATTCCGGCCGCGTATAATCCGAATAATTTTTTGCCGTATGGATTGCCGGGTATCGGTATTATTTTGTTGCTTTTGTTTTTCACCGGTGTCGGTATGTTGACGGCCAATTTTATCGGTCAATATTTTATGAGATTAGGGTTGCGAGTGATTGGGAAAATGCCAGTTATTTCAGGTCTTTATAATGCGATTCGAAAGATTTTTGAAACGCTTTTGGGCGAGGATAAAACAAAAGCTTTTCGAAAAGCTGTTTTAATTGAATACCCACGCCGTGATTTATGGACCATTTCTTTTTTAACAGGAGAAGCGCCCCATCAAATAAAAGAAAGCATTAAGGAAGAAAAAATGCTTAGTGTGTATGTTCCGACAACACCAAATCCGACTTCCGGCTTTTTTCTTTATGTTCCTGAAAAAGATGTGAAATATCCGGACATTTCGGTTGATGAAGCACTTAAAATGATTTTGTCTACAGGTATTATCGGGCCGAAAGATGAGGAACAACCCTCTTTGCAACCGAAAGGAAAAAAATCAAAGAAAAGGGTTGTTAAAAAAAAGTTAATCTAGTGTTGAAATAAAAGTTTTTAATGCATCTAAATCTTTGGAAGCTAAAATTTGTTTATATATTTTTGCATTTGACTGACCATGAAAAAGTCCCATCATATGGGGACAAATGATACTTAATTTATCTTGATTTTTTTCAAGATAAGGTATCATATTTTCGAGAATTTCTCGCCTTGATAAAATGGGATGTGTGTCATGATAAAAAAGCTCATCAACAGGGCTTAAAAGATAAGGGTTGCCGTAAGCCAGTCTTCCAATCATAGCTCCATCAACAAAAGATAAATGCTCTTTGGCAGAGTCTAATGAAAGAATGTTTCCGTTAATTGAAATCAACATATCCGGAAAGCTTTTTTTGAGGCGATAAACAACTTCATAATTTAAACCCATTTTATCGGCTCGATTTTCTTTGGGTGACCAATTGAGTTTTGCTTTTCTTGCATGAACAATGAGGTGATGGCACCCGGCTTGTTTCATCAAATCGGCAAAATGAAACAATTCATTAAAGCCATCTCCTGGTGTGTCGGAAAGGGCAATCCTTGTTTTTACGCTGACGGGGAGGGGGGTGACACTTTTCATTTTAGCAACACACTCTGCAACAAGTTGGGGCGACTTCATCAAAATTGCCCCAAATTTTCCGGCTTGCACTCTGGAAGAGGGGCACCCGGCATTGATGTTCAGTTCTTTATATCCGAAATCAAAACCGATTTTTGCACATTCCGCCATCATATCCGGATGAGAGCCTCCTATTTGCAAGATAAGAGGGTGTTCCGTTTCATCGAAAGAAAGCAATTTGTCTCTGTCACCCAACAAAATGGCTGGCACGGCAATCATTTCCGAGTAAAAAACGGCTCTTTTTGTGATTTGTCTCAGAAAAAAGCGAAAATGACGATCCGTCCAATCCAACATCGGTGCAATGGATATTTTGTGTATAAGCGAGTTTTTTTCTTGAATTTTGTGCATTTTTGATGTATCTTTACTTTATAAATCGACCTTAAAATCAATTATAACAAATTTAGACGAAAAAATCAAAGGAAAAGGAGGGATGAATGACACTTTCGGAAAACGAAATGAAAAAGGTTCAAACATACTTGCAACAATTGTTTTGGAATCCTGAAATCAATGTTCAAAAAGGTTCTGGAATTGATGCGCCGGCTGAAGTTTTTATCGGTAAAGAGTTTGTGGGTGTCATTTATAAAAATAACGATGATGGTGAAATTTCTTTTGATTGGAATATGTCTATTTTAGCGGAAGATATTGAACAGTTTTAAGTTTTTTATTTTAAAAGAAAATGCCTCAACTTCCTGATAAGAAATTGAGGCGTTTTTTTGTTTAAACTCTGCCGGATGAATTTTCTTTAAAAACGGCTAATGTTGAAATATTGGTATTGATATTTGTTTCTTGGGTTGTGTTGGCTTTGTTGTTGAAATATGTTCGAGCTAAAGCAACTTTTGCCGGATCTTCAAAAACTTCTTCAAAATTGATCGGAATGCTTGAGGCTCCCAAAAAGCGATTAAGACCTTTCATTTTGATTTCATCATCCACATATTGACGCAATAAGTCGATATCTTGATTTGAAAGACCGGCTTGGAGCATTTCTTTGCGACGGATTCCTTTAAAAACCTCTTCATCCAAAAGCTTTTGAATGTCAGCTTCTTCAATTCTTTTTTTTGACCAACCGCCCAAAGCTTGAGGCATATGTCTTTCCCACCATGAGGGTGACTCAAAAGTTCTTTCAAGTTGCCAATAATTCATCCCTTCTTGAAGGGTTGCAGGTTCTGCTTGTTTAGGCAAAAATCTGTTTAAAAGACTTCCATGTATGAAGCCTTTGTTTGCCAATATTGATGAAAATCTTCTACTTTCATAGGATCCGGTAGAGGCCGTTTGAATTTGAGCTTCTGATAAATTGGATCCCCCTTTGATTAAAGAGCGACTTTGTTGCGCCAACCGCGTCGAGTGTTCAAAATCTTCTTGTGAAAAAGAATGATATGGATTTTGAAACGGGTTAACGGGAACAAAACGCCCGTTTTGAAGTGTGCGGTATTCAAAGTGAAGGTGAATAGCGTAATTGCCACCGGAATTGCCGACATCGCCCAACCAATCCCCTTGTTGAATTTTACTACCGGGAGTTAAATGTCTAGGTTGTTCGGCTAGATGGGCAAATCGCATCATTTTTGTGCCGTCTTCACTGATAAGGTCAACGGTATGCCCATATCCTCTTCGATAAGAAACAGATTGAACGACAAATCCCGAAATAGGACACCCGACTGGAACACCGCGTCTACCAGCTGTTCCCAAATCAATACCGGCGTGGCGACGTCGACCGCCATCTCTTTTGGCACCAAAAAGTTGTGGAGCCCATCCAAAATTAAAAACCATCTTTGCCTTCCTTTTTATTTAATATGATAATCTATCATAACACATTTATTTTGATAAATCATCTTTTTTCTTTGAAAGGGTTAATATTCGCGAACTGCTCTAAATGCCGTGATATTTTGAAGTGGCCTTTGAGTTGCAACAGGGTGTATGTTTAACCGATTTTCAAGGTTAAGTAAGCCGGATTTGAATCTTTCCATATTTTGTTACAATTCGTCCAACGTTTGATGAGGCGTAATTCTTGTTCCTGCTTGAGTTAAAGCATTTTGGATCGGTTGTTGAACAGCAGTTGTAACGATGGGTGTTCGTACTGGTGTTCTTTTTAATTCTTCTTGTCGTTTTTTGAAAGCGGCAATTCTCATTCTTCCTTCATAATCAGCCAAGCGAGAAAAATCATCTGCTCTAAACAATTTCCCAATCCAAGTGTTTGCAAAATACCCACCGGGCTCCAATCCTTTTTCAGCTAAAAGCTTTGCGTTCCTATCACGGATTCTTTGTGTTTCTTGGTCAAGTCCGAAAAGTCGGCCTAAAAAAGAATCTTTAAACCAATGTGCTTTTTGTGTTTGACTGGCGATAGGCATTGTTGTCTGGGCCGGTGTTTTTTGGGTGACCGGCACTTGAGCAACAGGTGTGTTTTTTGCCTTTATTGTTTGCCGAGCTGCAATTCTTTCCGGTTTTTTCTTGGTGACAGGTGTTTCAATTGGTATCACTTTTTTCTCATTTTCGTTGTTTTTTTTCGGTAAAGTGACGGCAAGAGCGGTTGACGTTCTTGCTTGAGTCTCAATTTCTCTTGCAATCGGCACGTTTTTGTCTTTTAAAACGCCGACAATGGCTCTTTTTTGCTCTGTTGTGAGTTGATTAGAGAGGTCGCTGTTATCCATTGGTACCGATTTATTTTTTAAAATAGCCCCGATGGCTTTAAATTCGGCATTGCTTAAACGAGGAAGCGGATCAGTTCCTTTTTCCATTGCGGCATAATAGTTTTCATAACTGCCATAAAGAGCGGCTTCTTCTTTTTCGGGAACATAGATGTATCGGTTATGTATTGCTTCCCCTTCATTTTTCTTTGTTTGATTATTCAAAACAAAAGGTATTTCAGCTTTATTTTGTGTGTTTTTCTTGTTTGTTGCAAGGACCGGTCTACCATAATTTGCATTCGGTTTTGTTTCTTTTTTAACCGGTTCGGTTTGTTTCACTTTTTGTGTTCCCGTCTTTGTGACAGTTGCCAATCGCGTTGTGCCTTTTTTTTGACCTGCTTGAATTCTTTTTCGTTCGGTTTCTGCTAATTTTATTACGCTTTCAAAATCTTCTTTTGAAAAGTTGCGATATGTATTGTTATGAGGATTTACGGTATAAAAATTTCCTTTATTATTTTTTAAATATACCTCAAAGTGAATGTGAGGAGCATATGGTCTAGAAAGACGACCCGTTCCGCCGACAATACCGATAAAATCGCCTCGTTTAAGTTCTTGACCGACTTTTAAATGAGTTGGTTTATATCGCATATGAGCGATGCGAAGCATTTTTGTGCCATCCAAGCTGATGAGCTCAATATGATTACCATAGCCACTCTTGCGACCAAAATTTTGTTTGATGGCGCGCACTTTAAATCCGTTAAGTGGGCATCCGATATGAACGTTTCTTCTGCCAAGAACACCATAGTCAACCCCTTTATGCATTTTACCGCCCCGCATACCATATTTTTGTTCTTTTAATGCATGATTGAATATTGTCATAGCCCGGCCCTCCCTTAAAAAAATTTTTGATTGTATCTATTATACCATATTTTTAAAAAAAATGCACTAAATTTTTTAAAATTTATTTTTATATATTGAAAATAAAAATGTTTTTCTTTTGGCAATTTTTTTTATTTATAAATGTGTTTGAGTTTTTTTATTTTTTTTGCTACAACATTTTTATAACAAAGAAAGGATGAAAAAATGAGATTTTTGAGATTTTGTTTATTAACGGGATGTTGCTTTTGTTTTTTGACGGCTCAGGCGGAAGAATCAAGCAATTTATATCATCTTGAGTTAATGCATACGAATGATTTGCATTCCAATTTTTTGCCGTTTAAAACAGATGGGTCTTCGTGTGAAAACCAAAATTGTCGTGGAGGATTTGCCCGTATTAAAACACTCATTGATGAAAAAAGAAAAGAAAATCCGAATCTTGTTTTGTTAGACGCCGGTG
>JAZNVO010000240.1:0-1519 GCA_045592885.1 Alphaproteobacteria bacterium | reverse complement strand
TAGATTATAAAGCCGATATCTTGATTGACGAATTGGATATTTTATCCTCTCAATCAGTTGAAACAGCTTCCGGTGGAGAGAAAAAAAAGGCTGCTCTCGCTCACGCACTTATTCAAGAGCCGGATGTTTTGCTTTTAGATGAACCGACAAACCATTTAGACATTACAACCATTGAAAAATTAGAAGAAATTATTAAAAATTTTTCAGGGGCCGTGATTGTTATCAGTCATGATCGAAGATTTTTAACAAATATTTCAACCAATACTTTTTGGCTTGATAGGGGAAATATTCATATCAATGATAAAGGTTATTCATTTTTTAACGAATGGCAAGAAGAAATCATCAATCAAGAAATTATTGAACAAAAAAATTTGAACAAACGTATTCAAGAAGAAACGGAGTGGTTACATAAAGGAGTCACTGCTCGTCGAAAAAGAAATATGGGGCGGTTGCGCCGATTGATTGCCTTAAGGGAAGAAAGAAAAAATCAAATCAAACAGATCGGAAAAGTGAAAATGGAAGCAGATAAAGGCACCATTCAGTCAAAATTAATTTCCGAACTTAAACATGTTTCAAAATCATTTGGCGAAAGAGAAATTGTTAAAGATTTTTCAACCCGCATTTTAAGAGGAAATAAAATTGGAATTGTCGGACCAAATGGTGCCGGCAAATCAACTCTTATCAAATTAATCACTAAACGATTGGAACCGGATAGCGGTTTTGTTCGAATTGCAAAAAATTTAGAAGAAGGTTATTTTGATCAAAACCGAATTGATTTGGACCCGAAAAAAACATTATGGAAAACATTATGTCCCGAAGGTGATCACATTTTTGTTCGCGGTTCATATCGACACGTTGTTTCATATCTCAAAGATTTTTTATTCACTTCGTCACAAGCAAATTCTCCGGTTGGAATCCTTTCAGGGGGCGAAAAAAACAGATTGATGCTTGCCCTTATTTTGTCAAAAACAAGCAATTTTTTAGTATTAGACGAGCCGACAAATGACTTGGATATTGTCACACTTGATTTGTTACAAGAAGTGTTGGATGAATATGACGGAACCGTTCTAATTGTCAGTCACGACCGTGACTTTTTGGATAAAGTGGCCGTTTCTCTTTTCTACATGAAGGGAGATGGACGGGTTTTAGAACATGTCGGCACATACTCTGATTTGATTGACTCCCTCAAAAAAGAAGAAAAAACAAAACAATCAGCAAAAGAAAAACCAAAAGAAAAAAATCCCATAAAATCAACAATAAAAAAAGAAAAAAAACTTTCTTTCACACAAAAACATCAATTGGAAAAATTACCGACAGAAATTGAAGATCTTTCAAAAAAAGCCACTCTTTTGGAAGAAAAATTAAATGACCCTCTTCTTTTTTCAAAAGATCCGAATGAATTTAATAAAATTGCAAACAATTTGACCGATTTAAAAACGCAAATAGAGGAAAAAGAAAACTTGTGGTTAGAACTTGAAATATTGGCCTCAGAAAGCTAAAAATTTTTTAATTTTTTTAT
>JAZNVO010000239.1:0-9372 GCA_045592885.1 Alphaproteobacteria bacterium | reverse complement strand
ACAATATTTTTTATCAAAAAGAAAGTGTTTTTTTGTGTCTTATAAAAAATAATAGACAGAGCAAAAAACAATTTGATTTTTTTATCTTAAAAATGTTATATTTATTTTTTGTTATCAAGGAGTTTTTTTATGCGTTTTCTTCTTTTTTTTCTTCTCTTTTTTACAACACTTCCCGTTGTGGCAGATAATGTTATCTTAATGATTGGTGATGGCATGGGAAAAAACCATATTTCTTGCACGGCGAAAACTCATCCGCTTTTTTTATCACGCAATAAACCTGTTGGCGAAATTCAAACATATTCAGCCAATAACACCATTACTGATTCAGCTGCCGGCGCAACAGCTTATGCCTGTGGCATTAAAACGAATAACAAATTTTTAGGGATAACCCCTCAAAAAGAGGCTTGCAAAACATTGGCTGAAGAAAGCTATGAACGAGGGTATGCACCTCTTATCATAACAACAGATGTTGCAACCGGTGCAACCCCTTCTGCCTTTTATGCGCACATTGATTCAAGACATAAGACAAAAGAAATTGAACAAATGCTTGCTAAAGCTCAAGAAAAAATGGTCATTAAGTCCGTTCAATATATTGATAAAGAAACAAAGGAATTTTTATCAACCCTTTCAAAAAGCACCACGCCCTTTTTTATGATGATTGAAGAATCAGAAATTGACAAGCAATCCCATAACAATAACTATCAAAAAATGCAAGAAGCCCTTATCCGATTCGATAAAGCCGTTCAAACAGCCGTCAACTTTGCCAATAACAGAAAAGACACAACTGTCATTGTTGTTGCCGATCACGAAACGGGAGGATTAACCGATTCTTGTCAATTTACAAAGGATAATCACACAGGGGAAAATGTTTATTATTATGTTTTTGGACAACGAAAAAACTTATTTACCGAACCTGTTTTGCAAAACACCGATATTCATCATAAAATTAAAGAAATTTTGTTTAAATAATTAAAAAAGGAGCTCATAGCTCCTTTTTTCTTAACAATTTTGATTATCTGCTCGCATTTTCCTTTTCCCAACAGGCCGACATTCTTTTAAACACTCGTTTGCTTTTTTAATAAGCTTTTGAGTTATCGGATTTTCGGCATTAATCATTTTCACTTCAAAATCTTCTTCAATCATTTTCCTTGGAATAATAAAGCGCCCTTTTTCATCTTTTAAAAGAATTAACGCTTTAAAAATTTCTAAACGCTCTTCAATATCTTTTTGCTCATACTCAACATTATCCTTCAAATACATCGCATGAGCAAAGCCATTCATATAATCTTTTTTTGTTAAACGGCCGGAATTTTGAACAGCGTCAAAAATCATTTTGACTTCAAAAGCCAGAGTTCCCGAAATACTCTTAAAATCATCATCAGGGAAAAAATATTCACCAGTGGTTCGTTTTGCCCTCATTAAGGCATTCAAGCGCTGAGCATCTTTATTCATACAAGCTTCGAGAAAAATACCTATCGGCGTTCTCGCTTTTTTTGAAACATTTTCATTCAAAAACTTCAAAATTTTAACTCTGTCTTTCTTTTCAATCCCAAAAGAATCTGGAATATCTGTTAACCCTTTATCGCCCTTTAAAATCGGATAAGATGTCTCAAACATTTCTTTATAGGATGAATAATATGAATGCAAATCAAAAAAATCCTCCAAATGATTAATCATATATTGTGATTGCATACACCCTTCAAAAATATGCCCCATTTTATCCCCAAACAAGTTGTTCGCCAATGATACCATAGGATTGAAAGCTTTCTTTTCATTTAAAATCTCATTAAAACATCTTTTATGAACATATTGTCCGCAAGCATATGCCTGAGCTTCAGCTAAAACTCCCAGTTGCTGTTCTTGGTAAGAGTTTAAATTTATTTTATCAGTATCAAACCATTGTTCCGCATGTTTTAATTCATGAGCTAAAGTTTCAAGAAGATTTTTTGAATTCAAAATAGCTGAATTGAGTGTAATTTTGTTTGTCCCTGAAAAATAAGTTCCATCCGCCTCTTTATTTAAAAGGCCTGAATAATCAATCAATAAAGGAATCCCTCGTTTTGGAAATTTATGATATATTGGAGATTTTTCATTTTCTTTATAAATCAAAAGCAATGCTTGTTGAAGATACTGTGCCTCTTTTGGTAACGACTCTGGAGCAAGCGCCAAAAATTCTTTTATCGGTAATGTTGGGATAGACTCACCGACCTCACGTTCTATTGTGGCAATTTCTGTTTGAAGCCTTTTGAATCCTTCGAGAGCCCACATAGGGACTTCCTCTTGATCTTCTCCATACATTGCCAACAGTGCTTTCTTTGAATCTAACTGGTAAATTTTTTCTTCATCAATATCTTCAGTTACAAACCTGACAAAAATATCATCCATTGAATTTTGCATAATTCCCCCTATTTATTAAAGTTTCTTTTTTAATTATATCACAGATTTTCGTTTTTGTTAATTTATTTAAAAATCGCGTTCACGCCCATATTTTCTTTGAAGCATTAATAAGTTAACATCAACTCCCGGATGCTCTTTTGCCAACCGTTCTTCTTCAAGGTTCCATTTTGATTTTGGAAATTCATCATGAAAAGAATCAAGCGTTTGACCGGATTTTTGAATGCGCTCCAGATGAATGCTTTCGCGCCAATGAGAATCCCCAAGTTCAAGCCCTTGGTAATACCTGAAAATCAAATTTTGAAGGCTTTTATCATCACCCGCAGCGTCCAACTGTTCTGATAGCGATAATTTTGTCATCTAAAAAAAATTCCTTTCTTGCAAATTTGTTTTATTTTTCTTTATTTGTCCGGAAGAGCAAATTTTTTTTATGTTTAACGACCTTGCTCCTAACAAAAACAATTCTTTGATTGCGTATTTTAAATTTTCATACCCTTTTGTTTCTTTTTCGCATTCTTTTATTCGATTAAACAAGAAATAAAGAGGCGTTTGACCCTTTTTATTCATTAAATTTATGTCCGCTCCTTGCTTTATCAACCAATAGGCCACATCAAAAAGATGACAAGTTGACCCTTTTTGAAAAAACGTTGTTAAAATTGTTTCACCATCCGCATAAACTTTATTTAAAAGATGTTTATCCGTTTTTTCTATCAACGAAAAGCAATATCCGTTTAACCGATGCGCGTTAAATTTCAACGGAGGCTCCCCATTTTTATTCAACCTTTCGGGAGTCGCTCCTTTTTTTATTAAATAATCCGAAAACGAAACAAAATGATAATCAGGGGCCAAGTAATGAAGCAAAGTGTTTCCTTCTTCATCAACAGCATTCACATCAATATCAGCCTTATCCGAATAAGGGGATTTAAAAAATTCTTTTGGGTTTTCCGCCTCGTTGACAAGGTTAAAAAAACTTTTATCCCGAATAGCCCACCCTGTTTTTGCCATATAAAAAGCTTTTTGAACCGGCGATTGAACAAAATCCGGAAAAACCACCTTTGTTTTTTCGTCAATAAATGCCAATATCTTTTTTTCGGAATCACTTTGTTGCAAAATTGACGACATTATTTATTATTCTCCATGCACCAAGTGTTGTTTTTGCTCTTGATAATATTGTTGCATTTGCATATCATTTTTACTTTGACGAACCATAAGCGGATTAAAATCAGGCGCCAAAACACCTCTTCCGACTGTATCTAACGCCAACAAGGATGTTAATAAATGGTAATCATCTTTTTGTGAAGCATTTTTGTTTCGCGCTTGGCGTTCAAAAACGCTGATATAATCGCCAAACAACTGATGAAATTGACTATTTTCTTTTTGAATCAATTCAAGCGGAGCCCCCTCTTCAACAATGCGCCCCTTATCCATAACAATAACTTTATCCGCCCGTGCAATTTCGCCTTCAGAATGAGAAGAATAAATCGCGGTTTTTCCTTCCAAAACAACATCTAAAGTTTCAAGAACTTCCTTTCTTGTTTCCGGATCCAGACGGCTTGTAATTTCATCTAATAATATAATTGGCCTGTCACTCAAACATAACCCAGCTAAAAGAAGACGCTGTTGTTGCCCGCTTGACATTCCCTCAACTAAAGCATCAAGCCCTTCTTTGCGATCTAAAAGCTCCCCTAAACCAACTTTTTTAAGAGCTTCAGCCATTTCTTTTTCGGAGGCATCTTTTTTATAATGGCGCAAATTATAAGCAAGACTTTTCGTTTCAAAGAAATAAGAATCGCCAATAAAGGATGAAATATTTTTAGCAATAGAATCATATGTTAACTCTTGAACATTATTGCCATCAATTTCAAAAGAACCCCCTTGAATTTCATATTTTCTTGCAAGAAGTGAAAGAAGCGTTGATTTCCCGCTACCACTTTTTCCAACAATGGCAACTTTTTGCCCAGGCATAATTTCCAAATTCAATTTATCAAAAAATAAGGTTTCATCATCTCTTGAATATGCAAAATCAATTTCTTTTAAAGAAATTCTTCCCGCTGAACGACCAAGATCTTTTTCACCTTCTTTAACCATTTCTCTTTCATCATACTGAAGCAATTCTTTTGATCCAATATATTTTTGAACATTTTCTGAAATGCTTTTAATACTGCGAACAAAATTTGACCCCGAATACATGGAACGATATGCGGCTCCTGTTAACGTCATATAAAGACCAACATCTTTATGCACTTGAAATGATGAAAAGGCCGCAAATGCAAACATGCAAGAAAATAAAATATCCATTCCACTGTTTATGGCATTATAAAATTCGCGTTTCTTTTCAAGTTTTTTCAAACGCATAGCATAAGAAGCATTATTTTGAGCCATTTCGCATAAAACATCATTTTCCCTTTGACTACCCCTTGAACGGATATTATCAATATTCGCATTCACATCTCGTTGAAAAGCGGCATTTTCTGCCTCAATTTTTTGAATTTCACTTTGAAGTGGGGCAAGTTTTTTAGTTGTGAACCGATTGAGGGCTAATTTACCGACCATTAACCCCATAACTCCCCAACCCGCCACTGGTGATAACATAAAAAGCGTTGCCGTTGTGGTTACCAACATAAGAATTGAACTTAAATTTTGAAAGCTACCTGCCAATATTGAAGAAGAAGCGTTTGCCATTTCATCTGCAATTGAAGAAAGCTTTTTTTCATTTTGTTTTTTTCTAAATAAAGACGGCATTTTAAAAAAACGCTCTGAATTTTTCACCTTGATATGTTGTTTAACAGTGTTTTGAAAAAAAGAAGTTACTTTCATCATTGCACCATGCGTCCAGTTAACAACGCCTTCTAAAACAGGACACATGCATAAATAGACAGCCCCAATCGCTGTTACTTCAACGGCTGAAAGCAAAGATTGCGCTTGCAAATATGAACTTAACTTCCCCGAAACAAGTGGCGTTAACCCAATACCAACAGAAAGAAGCGCTACCAACCCTAAAGAAAGTGCCGCAGATGCCTTATTTGAAAGAATTCCTTCTTTTAAATCATCCCAAACGCCAAACGATTGATCGGATTTTTTTAAATTTTCCCCTTGAATTTGATGCATCTTTTTAGGCTCTTTTTCTTTTTTTTCATCAAAAGAACCCTCCATAACTTGATCTTTTTTTAAATTCTGCATCATCACCCTCCATCAAAATTTCATATATTATACCATATATTCATTATTTTGTAAACACTTTTTTAAATAATTAGACAAAAGAAAAAACAAAATAAATTGAAAGACATTTAAAAAAAATCAAAAAAATTAAAAAAAAGCTGTTGACAAGCCCGCTTTTATTGTTTACTTTCAAATTTAGGAGGGGCGTTGTCTCTTCCTTCATATGGGAGAAATCTCATAAAACAGGTGATTTTGTTCAGAGAACAGAATTATTTTATAATTATAATTATAGGAGACTAAAAAATGAGAAAAAATGAATCAGGTCGTTCAATGGTTGAAATGCTCGGCGTTTTGGCAATTATCGGGGTGCTTTCAATTGGTGGTATTGCTGGTTACACATTGTCAATGAACCGTTATCAAGCAAACACAGGCGTTGACTTTGCAAACAAATTGGCTTCTCTTGTTTATGCTGATTTTCAAACTCAAATGGCTGGTGGCGCATCTAGCTATACGACAAAAGATGTTGATGATTATGGTTTGACAGTTCCGACAGGTTGGACATTCACTATTGGCACGGTTGGTGCTAACGGTGTTCAAATCACAGCAGACCATGACACAGATGGTGTTATGACTGCATACGACTCAATTGCTAATAGTACAAGTGGTACAAAAACCTTCACACAAAACTAATTTGTTGAATAATTTAAAAAAAAAGACCGAAAGAGAGATCTTTCGGTCTTTTTTTTATAAGCGCATCAAAACAAAAAATTTTCAAATAATTCAAGTTTTTTATTGACTTTTGATGCCTTATGGATCATAAAAATAAAAAACACAAAGGATAGACACATGAAAAAATTTTTGTTTTCTTCCTTATTCAGTTTGATAATAATCGGTTCAATCGTCGGATATCTATTTTTGAAAAATGAACAAAAAAGAATGTTTGACATTTATTTTAACAATCCACGAGGAAACGTATTAACAGTCGCAGATCAAGAATTTTTGCCATTTTTGAAAACATTTTATAATATCTTAAATATAAAAAAAAGCGATGACGAGCTCAAAAAACATCATATTTGCTTATCAAAAGATCAAATTTTCAAAGCCAACAAAAAACGTTTTGTTTTTGATCAAAAACAACTTGAAAACACTTTGACGCCATATTGTGAACAAATGACCGTTCTTTTAAATGAAGAACCGCACTATATTCATTTATATAATATTTGCAACCGGAAAAAGGAATGCAAAAAAATTCTTTTATATATTGATAAAATTGCATTTTTTAAAAACAAAGAAACGTATCGTTTAACCGGCAACAAATTTGAAAAAATTGATTTCAAAACCGTGTTGCATGAAAAATTCAACATTCAGGAAACGGAAAAAATCCTTTTTTCAATTATCTCTGATGTGGGTATTGGCAATCAATTATTTCAACATTGGGGCGGATATATTTATGCTCAAAAAAAAGGATTAACATTCTTTCCAATCAAAAAAAAAGAAATTCACTTTGTTTTCGACATTGAAAATCCAACCGAATCAATGCAAAAAATAAAAAGCATCGGAGCATTTTTTGATTATTACGAAAGACTGATCAATTTTGAAAAAGACACTTTTATTTTTCAAAGCAATCCCATATCCGTCAAAAACTTTGAAGGATTTGAACAATATATACAAGAAAACACCAAATTCAAAATCCCTTTAACGGGAAAAAGCAAAGAAATTGCCGATCAAATGAAAAAAGAAAATGCCGTTTCCATTCATCTCAGGCGCAGAGATTTTTCAACATCATTATGGACGCTTTCATTGAATGAAGGATATTATCAAAGAGCCGTTCAATATATGAACAAACAAATCAAAAATCCACATTATTATGTTTTTTCAGATGATATAGCTTGGGCAAAAGAAAACTTGAAAATCGATGGAAAAGTCACCTTTGTTGATTGGACAACAAAAGATTATGAAGATTTGCAGTTAATGACAAAAACAAAACACAACATCATTGCCAATTCAACCTTTTCTTGGTGGGGCGCTTTTTTAAACCCGAATAAAGAAAAAATTGTTCTCATCCCTAAAACTGGTTTTTATAACGAAGGGTGGGAACATATGAAAGTTGATGAGAATTGGATTGTTGTTCAAGAATAAAAAAGTTTCTTTTGATAAATCATTCTTAAATTAAAAAAGCCTTGATTTTTTGACAAAAAAAAAGTATTATTTCAAAAAAAAGAAAGGATGAAACGGAATGAAAAAATATATTACCACCCCGATTTATTACACAAACGGAGCCCCGCATATCGGGCATGCTTACACAACAATTTTAGCTGACGTGTTCAAAAAATTTGAACAAATGAAAGGAAATGATGTTTTCTTTTCAACGGGAACGGATGAACACGGTCAAAAAAATCAACACACTTGTGAAGAAGCCGGTTTGCCGATTGATGTTTTTTTGGAAAAACAAAGCGGTTTGTTTCAATCTGTTTTTGACCGAATGGGAATTGATTATGATTACTTTGTCAGAACATCCGGCGAACCGCATAAAGAAGTCGTTCGCGCCATTTTGATGGATTTATATAATCGCGGTATGATTATCAAAAAATCATATGAAGGTCTTTATTGTGAGGGATGTGAACAATTCAAAAAAGAATCTGATTTAGATGAAGAAGGGCTTTGTCCGGATCACAAAAAAGCCCCCAAAGTCATTTCAGAAGAAAATTATTTCTTCCGTTTAGAACCTTATCGTCAATGGCTTAAAGAATATATTCAATTGCATCCGGATTGGATTAAACCGCAAAATTATGCCAAAGAAGTGTTAAAAATGCTTGATGAACCATTGGATGATTTGTGTATTTCCAGACCAAAATCAAGAGTTTGGCTCGGCATTGAATTACCTTTTGATGCGGATTTTGTCACATATATTTGGTTTGATGCTTTGATTAACTATATCTCAACACTCAAATATGGCAACAATCCGGATTTTGATGCATATTGGAAAAATTCATATCACTTGCTTGCCAAAGATATTTTGAAACCGCACTGCATTTATTGGCCGATTATGCTCAAAGCCATTGGCATTGAACCGGTCGGCAAATGCATTGTTCACGGTTATTGGATCGGCGAAGGCGGTGTCAAAATGTCGAAATCACTTGGCAACGTTGTTGACCCAAATGAAGTGATTGATATGATGGGTGTTGAACCGCTTCGTTTTTATTTAATCAATGCCATGAGCATTTCAAGCGATTCACCAATCAGCATCGCCCTTTTGAAGCAAGGATATAAACAATTGGCAAATGCCCTTGGCAATCTTCAAATGCGCGTGATTAAAATGGTGGATAAAAACTTGCAAGGTGAAATTCCGGCAAATGCTGATTTGCTTGCCGAGGATTTGGAAGTTTTGGACAGTGTTTCAAAAAGTTTTTCAAGTGTTTATCAAAAAGACATTGACCTTGAAACAGCCATTGAATTGGCAGACAAAATTATGCAAGCTTGCAATAAATTAAATATGTATTTTGCCAACAACGAACCATGGGTTTTGGTAAAAGATGAAACAAAAATCGAACGATTCAAACAAGTTGTCTATACAACACTTGATGCCCTTCGTTTAATTGCAACAGCCATTTATCCGTTAATGCCAAATGTGTCTCATGCAATTTTGAAATCATTAGCCTGTGACCAAGAAACACTCAAAGCCGAATTTAATCCCAAAGGTTTAAAAACCGGCAAAGTGATTGTTCCGGAACCCTTGTTCCCCTATTTGGGATAAAAAATAAAAAAACGCTGAAAAATTGAATTTTTCTCATAATTATTTGATAAAAAAAGAGAAAATCA
>JAZNVO010000238.1:0-4741 GCA_045592885.1 Alphaproteobacteria bacterium | reverse complement strand
CCTTATTTAAAAAAAATATGTATAAGAAAACATATCCTTAAAAATGGAAATTGTCAATATTTTTTTATATATAAACACATCCCTTCTTAAGGCAAAAAAGGATAAACAGTAAAGAAAATGAGCCTTTCTTTTAAAACAAACTTATTCTCTTACTCGAGCTAAAAATTTGTTCAAAACAGATTTTGAAACATTTTTGGCAGATTGAATTTGATAACGATCTTGCGGTGAAAAAGTTTTTTCAAAATCAGGTGTTACTTTTTCAATAAGTTCCGCCGTGTTTTTCATCAAAAGCGCCAATGAGACAATCAGCTCAAGCGTCGATTTTTCATCCGGTGAACGCGGCTTTTGCTCTTCTTTTGTTTGATATAACGGTTGAGCTTTTTCAATCTTTGAAATTTCTTGCGGTGACGGAATCATCCGAACTTGATTATCCCCTTCTTTTGCCCCGCAATTTTTCAACTTTTGCACCAAATGACTGTTCCCAACAGACACAGCAAAATCCAATAATGTTTTGCCGGTTTTGCTTTTTGTATTCACATCAACCGGTGAAGCATCAGGTTTGGCTGAAATTGAAAAATGCTCATCGGCGAAACGATATTTACCAATACCATATAGGCCGGCCTTGTTATTCAACCGATCGATTTCTTTTATGAGATCATCTTTATCCAACACGGACAAATAATTCAAATATTTTTTGAAAACACCTTGTTCTGATTTCATCTTAAATTTCCTTTCTAAAAAAAACAAAATTTAAGGTATGAAAATATACCCTCCGAAAATTATCATACGCGGTTTTTTTTCTCTCGTAAAGACAAAATCAAAAAAAATCAAAAATTTTTAAATCAAGTTCTCTGCCAACGCTTCCAACGCAATTATATCTTCTTTTTTCAAAGCCGATTTAATCGTCACGTGTTTTTCAATCAGTTTGATATTTTTAAGCGCCAGCATCTCTTTTTTCATCACGGTTGCAGCAACCGGAGCCCAAGAACCGTTTTCAATGAATCCAACCGTTCGGTTTTGATAATTCTTGCTTTTTAAGTGATGCATAAATGTCGCCATATACGGGAATACAGACCCGTCATAAGTCGGACTTGCCAACACAAGATGAGAATAACGGAACGCATCTTCCACAGCTTCAGCCATATCATCGCGCGCCAAATCAGCCACAGACACTTTTTTGGCTCCCTTTTGTAAAAGGATTTCTTTAAGCTTTAAAGCAGCTTCTTTGGTGTTCCCATAAATGGAGGTATACGCAATAAAGACCCCTTCATCTTCCGGCTGATACGAACTCCAGATGTCATATTTATGAATATAATGAGAAAGGTTTTCGGTCAGCATCGGGCCATGAAGCGGAAAGATTTTTTGGATATCAAGCGTGGCCGCTTTTTTAAGAAGCGCTTGAACCGGTGCCCCATATTTGCCGACAATATTGATATAATAGCGTCTTGCTTCACAATCCCAAGGCTCATCCGTGTCAAGAGCGCCGAATTTGCCAAATCCGTCAGCCGAAAAAAGAACTTTTTCTTTTTGCTCATAGGCCACCATCACTTCCGGCCAATGGACCATCGGCGCAAAAATAAAGGTGATCATATGCGCTCCCAAAGAAAGCCCATCCCCTTCTTTAACAACTTGTTTTTTACCTTCTAAATCAAGCGAGGGGAAAAAGGAATGCATCATTTGAAAGGCTTTTTCATTTGAAACAACTTTTGTGTGCGGATAAAACGTCAAGAATTTTTCAATTGACCCTGCATGATCCGGTTCCATATGCAAAATACACAAATAATCCGGTTTTTTATCACCCAAAACCTCTTTCAAATTTGAAAGCCATTCGTTTGATTTATGAATATCCACCGTATCCATCACGGCAATTTTTTCATCCATAATCACATATGAATTATATGAAATGCCGTTTGGCACAACATATTGACCTTCAAACAAATCAATTTCTTTATCATCCACACCGATATAATATATTTTTTCAGTCAACTGATTCTTTTGCATCATATTATTTTCCTTTTTTCGTTTTGTCTTTTTTAAGATTAACAAAAAAAAAGAAGGTTTTCAAGAATTTTGCAAAAAAATTTATTGACATTCATTGAAAAGAAGCGTATCTTTCATTTTATGATAACAAAAACGATAAACTTTTTTGGTTTTTATTTTTACTCCTTTTACTTTAGAAAGTAAATGGGGCGTTTTTTGTTAGCAAATTAATTTTTATCGATTCAAACAGAAAACAGCTCTTTTAATCAGAAGAGCTGTTTTTTTATTATCTAAAAGGACAAGAAAATGACAGAATTAACAGACAAACTTTACAAACAAAAAATAAACATATTAGCAAACCTTTTAAAATCACAAACAATTTATGACCATCTGTTAGACTTGATGGGTGTTCAAGTTAAAAACAGATTGCCCAAAGAAGAAAAAGAAAGACGCCTTTATGACCTTAATCGAACAAAAAATATGGATAAAGCACAAGCTCAAAGACTTTATAACGCCGAAAAAAAATCCCTTGAAACGGTGCTTTCAACTTCTATACTTATTCGCAAATGTGCGCAAATATGGGCCGGAACGGATTATGGTGTTTTAGCTCCTTCTCATCCGTTTGAAGAAAACATCAAAAAAGCCGTTCAACCCAAACCATATGTTGTTATCACACATAAATCTGTCCGCATTCCGGCTGACAAAGTCAAAGATCTTTCTTATTGTTAAAAAAAGCAGTTGACAGCGTTTATTAATTTTGTTATATTGTCCATAAATAAAAAAGAGGAAAATATGTTTATATCAGTATCAAACGGCCTTAAACAATTGAAACGTGAGAAAATTTTCTCCCGTTACGGTGTTTGATATTTATAAACAAATTTAAAAAAAAACAGCAAAACGGGACCTTTAAACGGTTCCCGTTTTTTTATATCAACGAAAGGGAAAAAATGGGCGCGGTATTCAAACTAAAGATCAATAATCAAGATATATGGGTCGGATTATTATCAAAACAAAATGGGGAAAAAATCTCCCCTGCCCGCTTTTTCATTCGTCCGCTTGAAAAAAAAGACGCCCAAGAAATGGCCCATCTTTCAAAAGAAATTTATCACAAGTTGCTTCAACACGAACAATGTTATATTCATCAACACACGAGTGATTATTTTGAAACTGTTTTTGATAAAAAAGACATCTCTTATATCGGTGTTTTTTGCGATAATAAATTAATTGCAATGAGTTATTTACGCATTTTGAAAAATCAAGAGGATTTTTTAAGCGAAATACCCGGATTTCAAAAACAAACCTTTTCTAACGGAGAAAAAGTTGCCTCTTTAGGAGGTGATTGTGTTCATCCGATGTATAGAGGGAACGGTCTCAATCAATTGATGATTGAATATCGTCTTGAAAAAGCAAACAGAAAACTTTGCCAAGCCGTTTATTCCATTATTGACAGAAACAACCATTGGAATATGCCTCCTTATTTTAACAATCGATTTCAAATGCTTTCTTGCGGAATTGATCCCAGTGACGGTGGAGATATTGCCGTCATGCGATACAAAAAAGAAAAAAGAGCCAAAACGGGGGCAAAAATTGCCGTCTCTTCTCATCATTTTGACATCATTGATCGATTGATTGATTCTGATTATGTGGGACACGAATATAATCCCAAAACAAAGGAAATTTCTTTTAGCAGACCTGTTGAAATTCCTTTACCGATAACAAGAAGCAATCTTTCACAACACTTTTTAAATCAAACCATAAGGAAGAGACAATATGTTTAAAAAATTTTCTTTTAAAGCCCCTGAAAAAGGAATGAATATCTTAATTTTAGGAGCCGTTCACGGAAATGAAATTTCCGGCACTTTGGCACAACAAGAAGTGATTGAAGAGTTAAACAACGGCTTGTATACTTTAAAAAAAGGAAGCGTCACATTTATTCCATGTGTGAATGAAGAGGCGCAAAAAAAAGATGCTCGAGGAGTGGATGAAAACTTGAATCGAGTGATTAAATATCACAAAGACCCTCAAACGCATGAAGAAAAGATTGCTAATCTGTTGATTAAAGAAATTAAAAACGTTGATGTATTGCTTGATTTGCATTCCACCCATGAAAAAGAGGATAAACCCTTTGCTTTTATTGATCATCCGACAGAAGAAAATCTTGATTTTTTAAACATCATTCCGGTTCAAACAGCCCTTGCCGGATGGCCCGATATTTATAAAGGCCAAACGGATATTGAAAACAACTGCACAGAGGAATATGCCTTTTTAAACGGCATAAGAGCTTTAACCGTTGAATGCGGATATCATAAATCAATTGAGGCCGTTCAAATTGCCAAACAATCCATTTTGAACACGCTTTATCATTTTGGCATTTTAAATGGGACCCCTGCGATAAAAATCAAAAAAGAAATCATCCGCCTTCATTCTTTCATCATAAAGGAAAAAGAAGGTGTTCTTCAAAAAGAATATGTGCATATGGATCCGATTAAAAAAGGAGAAATAATTGCCAAATATCACGATGGTGAAACGGTTTTAGCCCCTTTTGACGGGGTAATTATCATGCCAAATAAAGATGCAAATATTCATGCCGAGTGGTTTTATATCGGAGAAAAAAGCTAATTTTTCAAAAAGATATAAAAAAAATAAAAAAAAAGAAAAAAAGGACTTGCATTTTGTTTTAAAATAAGATAAAAATATTTTCATTGTTCCAGCGTAGCTCAGTGGTAGAGCAATCGGCTGTTAACCGATCGGTCGTAGGTTC
>JAZNVO010000237.1:0-2228 GCA_045592885.1 Alphaproteobacteria bacterium | reverse complement strand
GGTGTTTTTGGATTAATTGTTTGCACAATTTTGTTTTTAGATTTATTTGTTTTTCATAAAAAATCTGAAATGCCGACAATGAAAGGAACATTTAAAATCTGTCTTTCCTATGTCATTGTTTCGCTTCTTTTCGGTCTTTTTGTTCTTTATGAAAAAGGCATGGAAACAGGGATGCTTTTTTATACCGGTTATCTGGTTGAATTTAGTTTATCCTTGGACAATATTTTTGTGATCTCCTTAATTTTCACCTCCTTAAAAGTACCGGCAATTTATCAACACCGTGTATTGTTTTGGGGTGTTTTAGGAGCGGTTGTTATGCGCGCCATTATGATCACTTTGGGCGCAGAGATGGTCAGCAGATGGCATTGGATTTTATACGTCTTTTCAGTATTTTTAATCTTTACAGGCGCAAAGATGATTTATGAAACAATCAAAGAAGATGCCGTCAATGAAAATGAAAGCTCTGATACGCAAGAAAAAGACGGTATTGTTATTTCATTTATCAAAAAACATATTCCGTTCACTAATACACTACATGAAGAACATTTCTTTATCAAAGAAGCAGGCAAATGGATTGCAACACCATTATTCTTGGCATTGGTTATCATTGAAACAATGGATATAATCTTCGCTGTTGATAGTATTCCAGCCATTTTCTTAATCACCCAAGATGTTTTTGTCGTCTATACAAGTAACATTTTTGCGATTTTAGGACTGCGGTCTTTATACTTTTTATTGGCTCAAGCGGTGACCCGTTTTGTTTATTTAAAACATGCTTTGTCACTTGTGTTAATTTTCATTGGGTCAAAAATCTTTTTGCCATATGTGGGGTTAAAAGTCACAACCGGCATTTCCGTTAGTATCACATTCGGAATTTTAGCCTTAGGGATTTTGGTTTCTCTTTATCAAACAAGAAAAATTAAAACCCCACAATCAAAGAAGTAAATCACACACTTCTTTAAAGTTATCCACAATTTCATTTTGAAGCGGGTGGTTTTTATCTTTCAAGATAAACCGCCCGTTTGAACAAACATCCGATACACACGAAGTGTCAGCACTATATACAAGATGTGATTTCAAATAAGTATTTGGTTGCAACAATGTATTATTCAAATCCAGTAAGACAAAATCTGCTATTGCACCCGCTTTAATAACACCCGCATTTAACTTTAAAAATTTTGCTGCTTCTTGACTGGCAGAATTTAAAATCTGTTCTACCGTTCCCGCCGTAATATTTTTTGATTGACCTTTTGCAGAAAGTGCCGCCATTTTCATTTCACTAAATATACTTAAAGAATTATTTGAAGAAGCACCATCCGTTCCTAAAGCAATTTTAATCCCTTCCTTTTGATAAAGAGCAAACGGCATCTGTCCGGAATTTAATTTTAAATTAGAAACCGGACAATGCGCAACCAAACAGCCTTTTTCTTTGATAATTTCTCGATCTTCCTCACTTAACCAAACGCAATGAGCCAAAATTGTTTTTGAGGTCAAAAGCCCTAGCTTACTCAAATATTGTGTCGGGGTTAATCCTGTTTTTTCAAGACAGTCATCCACCTCTTTTTTTGTTTCTGACAAATGAATATGAAGAAACGAATTATGCTTTAAAGCTAAATCTCTTGCAAAACACAATAGCTCTTCAGAAACGGTATAAACCGCATGGCAAGCAACCGTTTTTTGAATCAATGGCGAAGTGATTTTTCTTTCCATAAAATCAGTCATGGCATTCTTTTTTTCTGCTGTCATTTTCGGATCAAATAAATCAAATGCCACGCAAGAGGAAAGCATTTTAACTCCCATTTCAACGGCCACTTTTTCCGTGTCAACGGCAAACGGATACATATCATTAAATAAAACCGTTCCAGACTTAATCATCTCTAAAATTGCCAATCTTGAGGCAGCATAAACCATTTTTGATGTCAATTTGGCTTCACGAGGCCAAATATCTGTTTGCAACCAATCAAATAAATCTTTATCCTCCCCAATTCCACGAAACAAAACCATGGGTGAATGCGTATGCATATTATAAAAAGCCGGAACAATAGCTTTACCGTCACCTATAATAATTTCATCTGAAAGAGCCGTTGGAATATGCTCTGCAATTTTCTCAATTTTCCCTTTATTGACAAGAATATCAACCGGATTTGAGTCTAACAAAACTTGTCTGATTAATATTGACATTTTAAAGGCCTTTCAGTAAGATATTTTCATTATTTTTATTCTACAGG
>JAZNVO010000236.1:0-2704 GCA_045592885.1 Alphaproteobacteria bacterium | reverse complement strand
GGCCAATATCAATTTGTTCATTTTGATCCTCTTAAAAAAGGAGTTTTTATGAGTTATGAATTCGAAGACGAGTTTTTGCCCGAAACAGGGACAGAATATCAAAAAAATACCCCGCTTGTCACGAAAAAAGTATCTGAAAATGAAAAAAATATGCGTCTTGATAAATTTTTGGTGTCTTGTTTTTCTTCTTTTTCCCGTAATCGACTTATAAAATTGATTGAAACAGATTGTGTAAAATATGAAGGAGAAGATAAATATGCAGATGAACCGGATTTAAAAGTCAAAGAAGGTGATTCGTTTGTTATTACGTTACCGGATGCCGTGCCGGCTGAACCGGAGGCAGAAAATATTCCGCTTGACGTTTTATATGAAGATTCGGATGTTATTGTTATTAATAAACCGGCGGGAATGGTTGTTCATCCGGGAGCGGGTAATTACTCCGGCACACTTGTTAATGCGCTTTTATATCATTGTAAAGACTCTTTATCAGGTATCGGGGGTGTATCGCGTCCGGGGATTGTTCATCGGATTGATAAGGAAACAAGTGGTGTTTTGGTTGTGGCAAAAAATGATTTTGCGCATGTTCATTTAGCAGATCAATTTAAAAAACATACAATTGAAAGAATATATTATGCCTTTGTTTGGGGAACGGTGAAACAAAAAGAAGGATTGGTGTCTTCATTGATTGGAAGAAGTTCTTCAAATCGTCAAAAAATGGCGGTTGTTAGCGCAAACGGAAAACAGGCGGTGACTCATTATGAATGTTTGGATATTTATCCGAAAGTGCCGGCAAGTTTTGTTAAGTGTGTTTTGGAAACGGGAAGAACTCATCAAATCAGAGTTCATATGGCTTCGCTTGGTCATTCGTTGATTGGGGATAGTGTATATGGCGTTGTGCCGAAATTTGCTCCGTCACAATTGAAATTTTTTCCTCGTCAGGCATTACATGCTGCCTTTTTAGGATTTATTCATCCAAGATCGGGTGAAGTTTTGACTTTTGAAACACCGCTTCCTAAAGATATGACAGAATTAAAAGAGTTGCTTGAAAAAAATTATAAGGTATAAAAAATGCGTGGCGCCAAGGAAGAAACACCACGCATCTCTTATTTTTAAGTGGGAGTCTTAAAAATAAAATCTGGCTGTTAACTTGACGTCATGAGAACGCATATCTTCTTTGCTACGTCCCGTGTATCCGGCTCTTGATTTGACGCGAGCTTGTCCTAAATCAACATATCTGTAGCCGAGATCTAATGACATACAGTCTGTGAACATATGTTCGATGCCGGCACCAACAGTCCAAGCAAAGTTTGTTTTTGTGGCACCTTTGGCATCTTTCATGTCGTGAGTGTTATTCCAAGCCATACCGAGACCGGCCATCCCATAGACGTTGAAGCTTTGTGTCATCGGATATGTTAAATAGAAGTTTGCCAAAACAGGAACTGACCAGACGTCTGTTTTTTTGCTTCTGTCCGCTTTCATATCAACATTGCCCCATCCGCGGTATCCGACTGTTAAATCTGTGCGGAAGTAATGATTGATATGATATCCCATACCAACGCCCAAAACACCGGCATCGCCGTTTGAATCTGTCCCGAATGAATAGCCACCTTCAGCTAAAACATACGGGCTTGAAAAGTCATATGCCGAAGCAGATGATGCAGCAAAAAGCATCAAGGCGGCGGCAAAGCCTGATAATAAATGTTTCTTCATTTTAATCTCCTTTCTTAAAATAAACTGAAGCAATTTTACATTAGGTATGAAATAGAGGGTTGTCCAGATAACAGTTTGAATTTTATATAAAATAAATATATTGATATGTTTTAATATTGAAAAAAAATAAGAAAATATGAGTGGGTAAATAAAATCTTGAAATTTTTTTGTCTGTGTGATAATTGTAATTGTATCAGATAAAAAAGGAGACTGTTTATGAGTGTGAATGACCGGATTATTCAAAGTATTATTGATAAGGATGAAACTTTTATTTGGGAAGTAACCGGATCGGTGCGAGATGTTAAGTTTAATCCGCTTTATTTAATTTTAACGATTGCAACATTGGGCTTGTTTGCGATTGCTCTTTATTATAACAGAATTTATCACAGTTATGTTTTGACGTCTCAACGTTTGGTTGTCATTTCCGGAATTTTTTCAAAAGATGTGGATGAAATTGAATTGTTTAGAATTGTTGATAGTTCAGCCTCTCAAACAATGATAGATGTTTGGGCTGATTTAGGGGATATTTACATTAATTCAACGGATAAAACCGGCTTACTTAAAATGCACAAAATTCGGGACCCGCATAAGGTTCGTGATTCTCTTCGTAAACAATATATGGCGGCACGTCAAAAAAAAGGAACCGTTATTTTGGAAAGTATAAATTCATAAATTGTAATAAGTTATAAAAAAACATACAAATATATTTGACAAATCTTAAAATTTTGGGATAAACTTTCAGGTGTTAAACCAAATGAAAGGATGAAAAAAATGAAAAAAGTATTAATGATTGCAGCTCTTATCTTGGCTGTTTCAACATTGTCCGGTTGTATGGGTGAACGTGGTCGTGTCGGTGGTCAAAAAGTTTGCACAAACCAATATTTGTTTGGTGTTTTATCACTTGCAGAAATTGTTTCTCCTTGCGGAAAATAATCAAAAAAAGCGACACTTTTTTGGTGTCGCTTTTTCTTTTATTTAAAAAAAATTTTTTTAA